>BLZN01000062.1 GCA_014132315.1 Rickettsiales bacterium
GTGGTGGTCTTGTGCGGTTTTTGCCCTCGAAAGCGCCTAACCGGGTATTGGGACGCTCAGAGATTGCTAATCTTAGGCAAAAGCTACAAGAGCCGATACCTGAAGGAGCAATGAAATAGCCCAAGGAGTGCGCCCAGAAAGAGAAAAGGAGTGCTGCTAAGACTTTTGCGGCAGGAGAGGAGTCTAGTAATTAAGATGGACAAAACCACGCAGATTCTTAGCTCAGAAATCGAGCTTGGTTAGATTTCGATACATATCCTAATCCTAAGCAGACGGAGCTTTAGAGGCTTAATCTATAGTTCTTCGGACAGCCGTTTAAATTTAGATTTTTTCTGACTTCTTACATGAGTTTGCAACTCATTCCATGGCATACTTTTTCTTTATCAAGGAAGACAGTGCGAGTTATGCAAATTGGGGATTGCCTATATTTGGAACAGCAAGCAAACTCGCAATGCAGAATAAAGCTATTATGCTCTGGATATTGGGATAATCTTCACGAAGATCCGGGGCAAGATACCAAGATCTTAGGCAGCACCCTTCAGAGGGTTTGTAGTTTTCTTGGTCAGCAAAAAAATTTGATTTAAACAAAACACCGACTTTTAAATCTCGGGCTCTAATGAATTGCTCTACTTGGTTCATTTGCACAAAGCTTTGGAGATCCGTTACTTCTGCCATTTGATTGACCAAAACATTTTAAAAGGCCGATTTAAGTTAGATGGAGAAGCACGTCTTTCTTTGAGATATCAGACTTCTCGGGACATAAACCTTTTTGATTTCCTGAGTCCAATTAGCCGCGCCTTAGAAAGATTACTTGAATCAGCAGGAGCAGAACATGCAATATATGAAAGATCTGTATTTGCCTACATAAGCCTGCTAGAAGCAATCCAGAAGAGACGGAATTGGTTGAAATTGCAGAACCCAGAATTGGAAAACAGAGCGCAAATACCCCAAAGAATCAGGCAAAGCCAGCCTCAATACATGCTAGAAGTAGCTAGCCCGGCAGAAGCAAGGAGCCTATATGTGCTTGTCTTAATTGTTCTAGGTTGCGCTATTGATTTTACTGAGTTTGTTATCTAGTCTCCGCAAATCTTTTGCACAAAAATCCCGCTTACATAGATTTTAATATCAAAAGGACCCGCCAAAATATCCCTTTGCTCCCTCAGAAATTCTGCTTGACGGTGTATAGGTCACATCTGGCATGATCTTGCTTTGCATTGCGCGGCATTGCAATAGCTTTCATAAGTAAATCCAACATATCAGGAAAAGGTATTGTAATGCCTTGTTTCTGCTTGGCTTGGCTTCTTTCAGAATGGGCAATTTGATTGGGTAAAAGTATGGCATATACTGTAGGCTCGGATCCTACTTTGAGATACATTAGAAAAGGCCTAAGTTCCGAAAAAGGCCTGATAAACGCGCTTTTCTGGTTTAGGGAGCTTACAAAATTCAGCAAATTCCGGTTTGTATCTGTGAGGGTTTGAGAGCACCTTAAGAAATGTGCACAGTTTATCGAGATTCCTATTTTCTTCGGCTGAAAATAATACCTCCTCAAAGTGATGATTGTACAGGATACCAACAGGGTTTGTGATCCTCATCAGGCAGAAAGAAAACTTCAGCGGTTTGCCGTTTTGCTCTAACCACTTTTACCGGTGCCACCACCAACGCTGAAATTCTTCTGCACTGCATGGCTCGCCTTTAGGGAAAATCTCAGCAATCAGATCATGAAAAGTATTTGTGTAATCCATCTGATGACGTTGCATCCATCTCAGTAAGTCATCAATCAGCTACTCATCTTCTTTTTCTTCGCCAAGCAGCCCCAGCTTTTGCAGTATCACGCTCAGCCATGCTTTCTGCAGTGGCATACTGAAAGATTGAATCACCTCCTCTGCCAATGAAGCAGCTTGCTCGATATCCTCATGCAGTAACGGCAACAGGGCTTCAACAAAATGGACAAGATTCTATTAAGTGATATAAGGCTGATCAGCATAAGCATCGCGACTCATTTGGTCGATGGAACTGAGCACAGCTTGCGGATCATATGCATCCATGAAGGCAAGGGAACATGATCTATTGTTTCGTCAGAAATCGTCACATTATCGGTATTCATGACCCCGTGGATGAAACCGACGCGCAGCCAATCAACAATCAGGCAAATCTGCTGCTCAATCACCGCCTTGATCAAATCCAAGCGTGGTTGATCTGGATCTTGCAGTTCTGGAGAATGGCGGTCAATGACGTAATCAGCGAGCTGCTTCAATGCCTCGATATCTTTCTGTGCAGCCAGATATCCAAAGGCGCAGATACGTAAATGGCCGGAGGCTGCACAGGCCAGGATGAGAGGATGGCTTCACGATACATCGGCCCACCCATAGTTACCACTGCAAGACCTCACATGGTTGGAATTCCAAGCACATGCATTGCTTCGCTGATGATGTATTCACACAGCATAAAGCCAAGCACCGCACGTCCATCGCCTCGCCTGCTACAAGGTGTTTTTGCCAGAGCCTTTGAGCTGAATATCAATGCGCCTGCAATCTGCGGGGTAATATGGCCACCAATCAGATGCGCTCAACCATCTCCTAACATGGCAAAATGAGCAAACTGATGTCCGGCATAAACCTGCGCTATCGGCTCAAAACCTGTTGGCAAGCAATTACCAGAGAAAAGCTGCGCTAGCAATTCTTCTGAATGATTATAAAGTGAAAGTCGCAGTTCATTTGCTAAGTTATAATTTATGATAACAATGCGGGGCTCGCACACTACAATGGGACACACTCGAGCATAGAAATGCTCTGGTAATCTTGCGCAGGTATTATCAAAATTCCAGCTGTTTGTACTTACAGCATCATCATTCATCGCTGCACCTCGATCATGACTTCATTTCGACGCATGAACGGCAGTGTCCAAGGCGGATTGTAGAAAGCATATTTCGGTGAGCCAGTAATCTGGATTTGATTTTCTTCAATATACTGCAATAGCTTTTCTTCATGTCTGGCAATATTCTCATTCGAATTTGTGCCGGAAAATTTAATGGCAATGAACTGCTTCGCGGGTATCTTGCTAAGCATAACAAGATCATTATTGGGCTTTGGAAGTGCTGCCATACTATATTCAGATGGCATGACGAAGCTGACTTTCCATACTTCCCCAGAAGATTGCTGCTGCACTGGTGCTGTCATTGCAATATTTTGCTGCGCTACGTTGTTGCCAAAGATGTAATCTGCCAGCAGTCGAAATCCATCTTCAATGGCTTTTTTGCGTTCACCTTGAACTTCAACTTCCGCAATAATCATAGGTGCATATTGTCGGATTTCGATATTTTTGACGGATGAAACTGCTTCATAGCTTGGGTACTCTACATCACTCATAATCTGTCCTATCATTGCATAGCAAATCAAAATACCAAGCATGCTGCTAATAATCCATTTTTTCTTCATCACTTATTGTGATCATCCTCTGGTAATTTTAGCATCTCGACATGATTGGCATCTATATCCTGAATATACACAGAGCTAGTGCCATCGCGATGCAGGACTGCTGCGCCATATTTAGAAAGATCCTCAGCCAAAATAGCAAAGTGACAAGGATGTTGTCCCGGCAGAACTAAAGCTAACAAGGTATTTGCAAATTTAAGCATTGCCCAACTTTCATCTTGATATTCCACATCGCAACCAAAACGATCAGTATACCAAGATACAGCCTCAGCAATATCTTTCACTTGAATTGCCATATGATGAATAGTGTCTAGTGCTCTGCTCATTTTATTACCCGTTGTTATTTTATGTAATGTTGCTCTAGGGCTTCTTTATCAATGCACTCCAGAGCCTTCTCATGCGTAGCTTCGGGTTTTACCGGTGGAGCTACACCGGCATCATAGGCTTCTTTCCAGCGCAAAGCGCAGAGGCACCACCCATCCCCCGCTTTAAGTCCGGGAAACTCATATTCAGGTCGAGGTGTACTCAAATCGTTGCCAAGCGATTTGGTAAATTCCAGAAACTCATCGGTTAAAATAGCACATACTACATGGCTTCCTTGATCCATCTGATTCGTATTGCAATAACCGTCTCTAAAGAATCCGGTCATAGGGTCAGCGCAACAAGACTGTAGATCGCCACCTAAAATATTCTTTGCTTTTTTTTCTACCATAGCTCCTCCTCCAATAATATTAACTAAGCCCTGAATATCAAGCCATACTGAGAGATAAACACTGAAGCTGAATAGAGCGCCTCTAATGAGAAAAATAGACCGCCCCATTTCAGGGCTGGAATATTCGCTAGTTTTTGGCCATGTAGCAGCGCCAAACCAATCATGCTGATTACAACGGTATGTATCTGATTATATCGTATCGCTGTCATCAGAAAGCGGAAGTTATCATCAGTTATGCCCTCTCGAAGCTCATGCCCGGTGAACGCTCCAAAAGCTACGGAAATAAATCCCAGCAATGCACCACGTATCAATATCACAATTTATCCTCATTTTTTACTGCCAGCTGACAATGCGCCAGCCGTTTAAATCGCCAGCTAGCAAATATCCTGTAAGTAATATTTACTACTTGTCTGACCAATGGCAAAGAAACAAAAACAGCTAGTACTCTCCACCGCTTCAGCTGTCTCCAAATCAGAAGAAAGGCATCAACACCCACATGGAGTTTGCCATCATGATCTTTCGCATGCAGCAGCTTTAGACCTTCAGATAAGCTAACACCCTCTTTCTTGAGATCATCAGGAAATTCAGTGATATCTTGCCAATCGAATATACCTTGCGGAGCTATCTTCCTGTAATGGCTGATTTCCTTATAACATAACCCACATTTTCCATCGTAAAATACTGTTATCATTTTTTGTTTATCTTACTGTTTCGAAATCTTCTTGAAAAATATTTAACATCATCTCATACTTTTTTCCACTTCTTTCACCAACTAAAAGGATGCATGCACACAAGACAAATTTGGCTAGCAATTCAGATTTCTTTATCATGGCAGGCCATCTGAGAATAATAAAAAACAACAACGTGATTCCTCGAGCAGATCAAAACGGGAAAGAAAACGGAAACTTGGAAAAGAGTTAAAACGTCTCGAAAAAGAGATAATGCTTCGGGATGAACGTCGAAAAAAACGTGAGGAATACCTTGCCACGCTTACTCCAGAACAACGGGCAGAACTTGAAGCTCGAAAACAAGCCGGGATTGAAAAAGCCAAACAAACACGTCGTAAAAATAAAGAAATAGAAGATGAAAAAAGGCTAGAAGAAGTGCCGCCGCTCGTAAAGCCGCGCAAACGCGACGTGAGAGAAAAAAGAAGCCGGAGGAAGAAGAAGAATTAAAAAAATAAACCAGCTACTTAACATACTAACCATTTTTATGTTACTATTAGATTAACAATATAACTATAAGGAGTTATCAAATAAAAACACACGTATTTTTATCTAAAAAAATAAACAACTTATCTCTAGACGAACTCGTATTACTCGAGGAAGAGTTAAGAAATGAGTGGTACAAGCTTGCGGATCAATCCAGAAAAGCCTGTAATCAATTTGAGCTTGTTAAACTATTAAAAGAAGCAAAACAAAACCAACAATAAAGGAGGCATAACTATGGCAAATATCTCACGTTATGATTTAGTAAACTATCATGTGACTCATTTCTATACTGGCAAGGAATACTGTAATGGCAACGACTTTATCTTAATCTGCTATGAAATAGATGATATAAGAGATGCGACCATCAATCATGATCCGTGGCTTATCGAGGTTCAGATTACTGAAATGATGAACACTGCCGATCACTTTAGCTTACTTATTGACGCGTGGCCCCAGTACATCTAACTAACACATAAGGAGAACGCCATGAACACCCAACCACAGACCTTCACCTTCTCAGACCTCATCAGAAACCTAGCATGTCTGGCAGTCATCACTGCCAGCATCTACCTCTGCTACACCATATTCATAACAAACCAAACCTTTAACACCCTACAAAAACCACAACCCAAGCCCTACACAGAAATACCTCTAAAACGCTTTTACAAGCCTATTACGACACATTCAACCCATACCCTATCTATATTATCATCTAGCAACGACCCTGAAAACCCCACCAAGAGGCCGCTAAAACGCTTTTTTAGCACCGACATATACAATCCTATCCATTCGAAAATAAACAGTGCACAGCAATACCTAGACCATGTTATATTCGAATTTGATCTTAGGCACGGTCTATAAAAGTCTATATTATTAACAAAAAAAAGAATTAACATGTTTATAAACTACACTGACCCTACCCCCAAAGGCTCTGAATCTGGCCAATCAACCGTTATGTTCGATGTCGGATTAGTGACAGCTGCGGTACTTGTTGGACTCTTCGGTGTAGGCTTCAATTGGATAAGAAAGAAACTCAACCTACTACAACAACAGCAACAAAAGCATCAACAGCAAGTAAAGCTACGTCTTGACCGAATCGACGGTAGACTAGGTCTTCATTCCTCAAATGATCAAGACTTAACGATTGAAATACCCAAAAACAACCACACAACCTCCCAAAGAATCACCAATCTATCTCGAACCCGCAGATTCCCCTAACAATTTAACCAATGATCAAAAAATCGAAAATCAAAAAACCAACCAAGTGTGCCCCGCTTGTGAATTAGTCCAAAACCACTCTCCTGCATTCGTAGAAATTCACAAATTAGGTGCTCTTAATGTATTAACGAGAATGGCCGAATGGAGTGATGAGCAAAAAGCAACACACCGCTTCTTGTATTTATATCTAGACAAAACAAAACTATGCTATAATGATAAGTTAATAAGAGAAGCCCTACAAGAGGATCCATCGCTTCACTCTTATAGGATAAAGGAACTCGAGTCATCTACTGATATAACTAACACATCAACACACCCACCAACACTTCCCAGAGGTGAGTCGGTATTACCTGTTGATTCTCGCTCAATTGTCTAAAACCCTTTAACTTATGAGAGATAAAATGAAATATAATGCAAGTGACAAAAACCAATGTTCTCTGTCATGGGATATGTCCTGCTTCTTATCTTCATCCATCCGGTCATAAGTTTTGTACATCATACCAATAAGATGATTAGACTGTAGTTTATTGCGATTGCGTATTAAGAAATCCCAGTAGAGGTAATTAAATGGATAAGCATCTGGGCCATCCTTCTTTGTCCCTTTATAACTACAATGCCTGCAGTAATCAGACATTTTATTGATGTAGCTGCCACCTGCAGCATAGGGCTTGCTGGCTAGATATCCTCCGTCGGCAAATAGGGTCATGCCAGAGACATTAGGTAGCTCGGCCCGTTCATATGCATCGGCATAGAAGATTAGAAACCACTCATTAACTTGTTTTGGATCAATACCTGCCAGTAACGCAAAATTACCCAATACTATAAGGCGCTGAATATGATGCGCATAAGCATCCTCCCTAGTTTCTAGCACACATTGACGCAGGCAATTCATCTTTGTGCTAGTCGTCCAGTAAAAATCATGAAGATCCCGCTTAGCTTCAAAAAAGTCTTCATTCGCGTAATCAGGCATTTTGAGCCAGTGAATTCTGCGCACATATTCCCACCAGCCGATGATCTGACTGATGAAACCCTCCACGGCATTGAGCATAGCTTTGCCTTGATTACAGGCCTCTTCGGCGGCTGTTGTGCATTCTAGCAGCAGACAACAATTGAGGTAAAAGCTGATATGAAAGCAAGACATCCACAGTGCACCCTTGATCATCGCATCCTGATAATCCCCGAAATGACCGAGGTGTTGCTCGATAAATAACTGTAGCACTTGCAATGCCTGATCGCGCGTGATAGCAAAGCAAAACAGTGCCAGATCACCAAAGTGATCAGGAAAGCGTTCTGCAACGAGCTTCATTAGCTCATGCGCAATATCATCAATTTCATCAGAATAAGGCTTAGGAATAGCGAAGTCATCTTTGGGAGGCTTTCGATTGTCGGCATCGTAATTCCACTGCGCGCCACCCGGCTCCTTACCGTCCATCAAAATGGAATATTTCTTTCGCATCTCACGATAAAAATATTCCATAAGTAGTTGTTTTATATCTTTGGCCTACGTAGAAAATTCATCAAAGCTGTATAAAAACAGCCATCTAGCTTTATCTAAACAGATATAACAAATTATCCTCCCACTTCTGCATATTGGCAAGCACAAGATATTCCCCTGGATGTATAACAATAATACTGTCTACGCTGTGCCGCTTTAAAAGGCGCCCTACCTCTGCTCTGAAGGAATCTACATTGTGCTTATCATCAAGTTTTGTATATTCAACTCCGTACCCGTTTTCTTTGAGCTGCTAAGCAAAATAACACATAGCAGAAATAAAACATGATCTTCTTTTTGTGATGCTTGACTTAAGCCGTCTCATCCCAGACCTCACACATCAGAATAATATATTTGGATGCATCACATCCTTCTAGGCTCAAAAGCGATGATTGTAGCTGATCTCCTAATATGAGACACAATGCGCTCATGATGCCTCCTACTTTAATGATTTAAACGCCTCCAGCGCTACATCGCGTGATTTTTTTAAATCTACAACAGGTCTGGGATAGGTGATGTCAAGCTTGATGCCAGCATCCTCTAGAACATGTTCGGGTGCTTCCCATGGACTGAATAGATATTTGTCCGGCAGCGATGCGATCTCAGGTATGAATTTCCGTATATAGCTACCATCAGGATCAAATTTTTGTCCTTGCGTCACAGGATTAAAAATCCGGAAGTAAGGCGCAGCATCTGCCCCGCAACCCGCCACCCATTGCCAGCTTGCGCTATTATTCGCCAAATCGGCATCCACGAGTGTATCCCAAAACCATCGCTCCCCATGGCGCCAATGCAGCCGCAAATTCTTCACCAAAAAGGAGCCAACAATCATCCGCACGCGATTATGCATATATCCGGTTTGCCAAAGCTCACGCATACCGGCATCGACCATCGATACTCCCGTTTGTCCCTTTTGCCATGCACCCAACAACACTTCGTCTTCTATCCATGGGAAAGCATCAAATTTCGGCTGCAGATTCTTTGTTGGCAGGCCAGGATTGTGGTAAAGCTGGCTGTAAGAAAATTCACGCCAACCTAACTCACTGCAAAAGTGATCGATATGTTTGTCATCACCAATATTACGCACGGTATGCCAAAGCTGGTTGGGCGATATTTCTCCAAAATGGAGATAAGGAGACAACCTCGAAACATAAGGCTTGGCAGGTAGATCTCGTCCCTCTTTGTAATACTTCAGCCCTTTATCAACAAACTGCTGCAAGCGTGCATGTGCTCCTTTTTCTCCAATATCCCAATGTGACTCAAGCTGCTTATCCCATCGTATATTTGGTATTAGTCCCAGCTGATCTATACCAAGTGCATTTTCTTCGTCATATTGGCAGCGCAATTTACCAGGAGCTGGCAATAGCTCGCGTGGTGTCTCTGCTTGCAAACATCCTTTGCGATAAAAAGGTGTAAATACCTTGTAAGGATCACCATTATCTTTTTTGATTGTCCATGGCTCCCATAGCAACGAACCATTGGCGCTTTCTGCCTTGATGCCTTTTGCTTTCAAATGCTTTTTAATCTTTACATCACGCTCCACACGCCATGGTTCGTAGCATCGATTCCAATAGACAGCCTTGACACCATAACGATCAGCAATGTCACCCAGAACATCAACAGGATTTCCGTGATACACTGACAGTACCCCATCCAATGATGCATTAAGCGACTGTAAAGAGTGATGCAGCCACCACCTGCTTGCTGCGCCCATTGCATACTCACCGGCATTCTCGTCATCAAGAATATAGACGAGCAAGACTCTGTCATGCTTGGCGGCCAAAGTGAGTGCCGGATTATCCGATAACCGTAAATCCTGTCGAAACCAATGAATGGCAATACTATCTGTCATAAAGGCAACTCTCCTTGCGTTTTATTCTTCATCTTCTTTCGTCGCACTGTTCTTGGTAATCCTGGCTTTGGGCTGCCATGTTTGTTCAAAATCTTATTCGATACTTCTTTGTATCCGGCATTCTTCCGAAGTCCATAGAGCTTATCTGCTGCCTCTGTGTGAACGATTTTCTCGTCTACAATCGACATAGAGCAGCCATTCATTTTAGGTAGCACTTTCCACGGGGCATGAATATATTCCCGGGGCATATCGGCTAATTCAGGAATCCATTCGCGGATAAAGGCCTCATCCAGATAGCGGCCAATGCCCTGTTTGATGGGGTTGTAAATCTGAATGCTATTGATGCCGATAGCACAGGATTGCATTTGGGCTTGGCTGTAATGAATACCCGGTTCATAGTGCTTGAAGAGTCTGGCAAGATGCAACGCCGGCTCACGCCAATGCAGCCACAAATGATAACTAGCAAAGCTCATCAGCATAGCACGCATCTGAAAGTTAAGCCACCCGGTCGCAGTCAAGGTGCACATACAGGCATCCACCATAAGATATCCTATTTTTCCTTCCTTGCATGCTTTAAAATAGTCCACATTAAAATCATTTTTTCTTAAGCTATCATAGGCAGGATGCATATTCTCAAACTCGATACACGGCTCATCTTCCAGCTTTTGGATAAAATAACAGTACCAGCACAGCCTGCCTGAGAAAGAATGCAAAGCACTTGGCCATTTCCCCTTCCTAACACGGAGTATATGCTTGATCTCTTGATTGGGCTCTTCAGAGCCCCAAAACACTTCGCGCATAGACGGTGCTCCGAAGGTAATGTGGACTGATAGTCGTGAGCAAATCTCAAATGCCGTGACTGGCGATGACATTGCTTTGGTATAGCTTTCACCAGGCTCGTGCAGGAAAGTCTGGGGTAGCTTCAGCCTTGCATGATAAACACCTTTTTGACTCCTGATGCAGCCATCATCAGGAACCTCTAGTTCTTGCACAGATGGAAGTGTGCCGGATATTTCATCGACGGCCTGTAATGTTTTGGGAGGTGGCAGAACAAGGTTTTTCATTTGTTTGCACCAGCACCCCGCCCGACCATCAAGATGTTTTAAACATCTAATCACACCATTCTGTGTTGGTTCATGCCACTGCATGTTGTTTACTTTGGCCCATTGGTTAACGCGTTTATCACGGGCATACGTCCAGCCACTCCAAGTTTCCTGGTGCGACCACAGCCCCTGAATAGCATGATGCTTATGTACCAACTGAAGAATATCAACACCACCCACCTTAATGATCAGCTTTTGACCAAGTGTTTCTAGCACTAAATCAAGCTTTTCCAGACATTCTGTGAGAAATTGGCAGTGATGATGGCTAAAATCTGGTTGCTTCCGCAATTCCGGCTCAAGAATATAAAGGAGCAAAACAGGACGGAGCATAGCAGCTTCAGTCAGCGCCACATGGTCTTCTATCCGTAAATCCCACTTAAGACACATGAGCCACATCTAAGGCTCAACCTCCTTACCGTCCCACGCGAAGCATCTACCACTCTGTTTTGGCGTGAGACTTGCTAATACTTCCAGCAGTTTTTCAGCGGAAAATTCAGGTGTAAAGAGCTTGCCATCAGGAACATTTCCCTGAAATGGTTTTGACAGGCTGCTATCCACCGTTCCCGGATGTAACCCTACAATAATAGCTTGTTTGTTATACCTGCTAATTTCAATCGCAGCGTTCTTAATAATCATATTCAGTGCTGCCTTAGAGGCTCGGTAAGCATACCAGCCACCTAGCTGGTTGTCGGAGATACTGCCAACACGCGCTGAAAGAGCCGCAAATATTGACCGGCTGCCCCGATTCAGCTTGGGAAGAAAATGCTTCGTCACAAGCGCTGGCAGGATTGTGTTGACTTCGAACAGACGGCGAAACTTTTCTGCTGAGAGATGGCGCAGTGATTTTTCTGGCATCAAATCAGCGTCATGCAGCATGCCTGTAGCAACGATCACCCTATCAAGCGGTGTTTGTTTCGATGCCAGCGATGCTGCTGCCTCAATGGAAGCTTCATCCTGATAATCGATGGAGTGATATATAACATTGGACGCAGATTCTCCTGACCGATTGCGTGAAAAAGCATGGATGGTTGCATTAGGTTGCATTAGGGCTAAAAGCTCTGTAAATGCATTGCCAAGTGCACCTGAGCTACCAATAATTGCAATATTGTCAGTCACTCTACCTCCCTTGATTCAGTTCTTGTGCAATCTTATTTGCCAACTCAAATCCACTAATAAAAGCCGCTTCCACTCGACCTTGAATAAACCAGTCGCCGCAGACGCCAATATTCTCATCTACATCAATGAAATACGTATCACCTGCTTGTTTGTCAATGTTGGCATAGCGCCATCCATGGACGGCTTTATGATCTGCCTTGCTTACATCATACCCAATGCTCTCGCTGGTTTGATGAAATAGATAGTCAAGCACCTGATCGCGATCATCATCGATATGCTCGTCTGCCCACTTGTTGGTAGAGTGCACCAAGAGACAAAATGCATCATTCCTGCCGGGTTTTGAGCTATTCACAGAAACCCAGCTAATATCATCGCCATGCACTAAAGCTGCATCAAATTCGAGTGGCAGGGGATTCTGAAACCCGAGCATCAACGAGAAACAGCCATTTATCTTAACAGCACTTACTTTGAGCGAAAATGATAAAGAAGACGGCAGAAGATCTGAGGCTTGCGCTGCAGGCACTGCTAAAATGACCCAGTCATATTC
>BLZN01000063.1 GCA_014132315.1 Rickettsiales bacterium
TTTTATAATATTAACGTTTTGCAAATTGAAAGCTTCGACGTGCTTTATGGCGACCATATTTTTTGGGCTCAACGGTTCTGTCATCCCGCGTGAGCAACCCTGCTTTTTTTAGCACGCTACGCAAATCTATGTTCAGCTTTACTAAGGCGCGACTGATCCCATGACAAATTGCGCCGGTCTGGCCGCTTGGCCCTCCTCCTTTTACGGTGTACCAAACATCGATGCTACCTACTGTGTTGGTGAGTGTAAATGGACGGCTAATCAGCATCCGATGCGTGGGGCGCGTTAAGTAATCCGCGACATTTTTTCTATTAATGGTAACTTTGCCTGATCCTGATTTCACCCAGACCCTAGCTGCAGCCTCCTTTCTCCTTCCAGTGGCATAG
>BLZN01000064.1 GCA_014132315.1 Rickettsiales bacterium
GCTCACACTCCTGTTTTGTGAGTGTCTCGTTGCACAGCACAACCAGGCCATCCTTTGTTTGCCAATTATTCTGCTTTATCTGCATATTAATCTCCTTGACTTTATGCGGCAGGCGTTTTGCCAGCAGCGGAAAGTTTATCTTAGGGACCAAATGTGCATAGTGATGCCAATCCTCAAGCACAACCTCTACTGCTTTTACGTTGACCTCGCCTTTGATGGCATCCAGCAGCTCATTATCCTGCATGATCCGCAAGAAGCTGTTATTGTCCTGAGAATATTCTTTGCATATAATGACTAATTTCTTCAGTGGTTGCCTAATTCTAATCTGAGCATTATTCCGAATAGCCAGGGCAGCGTTGCATATCGAACGCACTTTGTC
>BLZN01000065.1 GCA_014132315.1 Rickettsiales bacterium
TTGCTATAGGGATCTATCTAAAATATTTGGCATTGAATCAACCTATAGCGGCAAAAGATATGTCTTAGATCTGAATCCTGAGGCGGATAAGGCTGGCGGCGCTGAAAAAAATAGCAATCTTAAATTTGTTATCACCTACATGGGCACGGATTTTGCTGCCACTCAACTAGCGGTTGATTTACCAATACCCTCAATAATGGTTTTTGTTCCAACAGCCAATAATGCCGCATATTGGATGAAAAAAGCTCATGATAAAGGGCATATGGTGGCACTGGACATAACCATTGACGGAGAAGAGGTCCACAGCTTATCCAGCAGCCTGTCCGAGCAAGAAAATAGCCTAATTTTGAGAGATCTGCTAGAAAATATTCCCGAATATGTAAATCTATATATTGATCAGCAAACACCGGATTTGCTGCTGCAACACGGTATCTCAAGCGCCCTTTTGGCTGCTGACAGAGCAATTTATAGCAAGATGGACTACAGCAATCTTTCTAATATTAACATTTCTGACAACAATGATTTCTCTGTCAAGGCGCTGGAAGAGGCTAGTGCCGCTGCAGAAAATGAAAAAGGTCTGGTATTTTTTCTGAAGGCAGATTATAAATCAATGATAATTTTGCAAGAGTGGATTAAGCAATATTTAAATAAAGATGAGCTATTGTAAATCAAAATTATGGAGGTGATATAGTATGCGTCAATTTTTTTATTCTTTAGGCTTATTGCTGTCATTATCATCATTTTCCATTGGGGCTAATGCTTATTCTTATGATCCCATAATGCATTTTGTGATCCAGTGGATGTATTTCAATAGCGCAACCACCACCTGCCACGAAATTGTGTCTCGTCCCGGCGGTAGAGAGGGCATCAATAACAATATCGAGATGCTACTAGGATATGCTGGACAGATCCCCGGCGGCAGGAGCAACCTGAGTGTCGGGTCTTTTCAGGGGAGGATCGATGCGCTATTTGAATATTGCAGGAGAAACCCTAACGACATGTTCGGCAAGGCCCTGCTTGTGACCAATGAGGACATATTAAGAGGTCTTCAGGGCAGAAATAACCGGCGGCATGGCTCTTCATCCAGAATGAGCGGAAATCGGGGCGGATATCAGGAATATAAGGATTATTTTTCGCAAAATTATAATTCAAAAGGTCGATAAAAGGATGTATGCACTCTAGCCATCATCTCTCTCCTCTATCCATGTCATCTGTATTGCCTCCAGTATTTTTTCATTTGACATCTTTGGGTCATCCTCAAAGTTTTCAAGGCCAAGCACTAACTTATGCAGATGAGGAAAACTCAAATTTAAATTATCAATGTCCGGATATTTCTCCTCCAGAGATATCGCGATCTCTCTTGTATCTAACCATTTCAGCTTCATGGGCATTCGCATAATACTGATTTGAGTTAAATATTATACAATTCTAAGC
>BLZN01000066.1 GCA_014132315.1 Rickettsiales bacterium
ATCGGGGAGGATGGTCAGCTGCGACCATGCGGGACGGTCCGCAAGAATATCAGATCCTTGGCAGATCACAAAAGAAGGGCCCACAGCGAACAACAAACCTGCGACTTGATCATAGACGGAGAGGATGGACAGCTGCTTCCATGCGGGAAGGTCTGCAAGAATCGCCTAGCCCTGGCGGATCACAAAAGAAGATATCGAAAACACAAGTCTTGTGATCTCACCCAGAGTGGTGACCCAAGCCCTAGAAAAGGTAAATTGAATGACTAAAGATCTGATACTCCTTTCGTGAGTTTTTTCCCGTTGCTACCTTAGGCTTTTATAAAAGGTCTTTGACAGAAAACAGACTTATTTTCTTGATCTATCCTTGCTCTCTAGTCACCAGAACACAGGGATAGAAATATTAAACACCCATTCTTTGCGGCATCACTGTTGCCGCTAATGTTGCTACTACTTTTTAGATCTGTCGTTTGTCAGGCCGAAGCGTGGACAGAACGTTTTATTCTCGAGTTTGAAGAGAATGAAGTGTTTCCAAAGGGCTTTAG
>BLZN01000067.1 GCA_014132315.1 Rickettsiales bacterium
AAGTGGAGAAAAGCTTTGTTGGAAAGTTGCCCGAAAGAAGAGGGAGTTTTGTTGAGAGGGAGGCATCAGGCAATAAGGAGCCAGCAAGAGACAGGGGCGCATAAGAAGCCGGTGTTAAAAAATAATAAGCATACTAAACATTTTTGACATCAAGCAGGATGTAATTTGCTCAAATTTTCTTAAAATTCTTGCAATATCCCAAGGATCAAAAATCAACCTTAAATCAGGATGGATATTGGGGGATATTTACTAAATATTTTATTAATATTCCTTTGTATAGCAAGAGACACCTTGTTTGTTGTTGTGCGATCAGCTTATCCAAAGCCTTTTCATTCTTCGCTATCCAAAGCGTTGTAGTTAGGGGCCTGATGCGTCACCAAAATGTCATGCACGTGACTCTCGCGCAGCGCAGCAGGAGTGACACGAATGAAGCTGCAATTCCTCTGCATCTCATCAATATTCTTGTTGCCAGTATAGCCCATTGCAGAACGCAGCCCGCCGGCTAGCTGATAAATAATAGAATTCACCGGCCCCCTGAAAGGGACCAGACCCTCAACCCCTTCAGGTACAAGCTTGTCCTTCTGTTTGACGTGTGATTGCTTATATCTATCCGCAGAGCCACTCTCCATTGCCCCAACCGATCCCATACCACGATATGACTTGTAAGATTTGCCTTTATACATCACCACTTCACCAGGACTTTCTGCGGTGCTGGCAAGCAAAGAGCCTATCATCACAGTGTTTGCGCCTGCTGCTATTGCTTTGGCGATATCCCCGGAATATTTAATTCCGCCATCTGCGATTACTTTCACCCCGTGTTCTCTGCAGATCTTGCTGACGTTTAATATAGCAGATAGCTGCGGCACCCCGACCCCGGCAATTATCCTGGTCGTGCATATCGCCCCCGGCCCTATTCCGACTTTAACGGCATTTGTGCCCACTTCAATCAGCGCCTCTGCTGCTTCAGCAGTGGCGACATTTCCCGCTACTATTTGCAAATCAGGGTAGCTTTTTCTCGTGCTGCGAACGAATTCTATGACAGAGGCAGAATGGCCATGCGCAGTGTCAACTATTATCGCATCCACTTCAGCTTCCACCAGCCTCTGCACTCTTTCAAATTCCTGCTTATTCACCCCAACCGCAGCTGCAACACGTAAACGACCTTTATGATCCTTGCAAGCATTGGGATGCGCTTTTAGCTTGCGGATATCCTTGACCGTAATCAGGCCAACGCAACGAAATGCCTCATCAACCACCAAAAGCTTCTCGATACGATACTTATGCAGGATTTTCAGAGCTTCTTCGTAAGTTACTCCTTGTTTGACGGTGATCAGGTCATCTCGAGTCATTAGGGCAGAGACAGGCTGGTTTAAATCCTTAGCAAATCTGACATCCCGATTGGTCAATATGCCCACCAGCTGTCCGCTGCCCTCCTCTACCACTGGGATACCGGAATAATTATTATTGCGCATCAAGCTTAGTGCCTTGGTCACTGAATTTTCTGGGGATATGGTGACAGGATTATGGACGATCCAACTCTGATGCTTCTTAACAAGGCAAACCTGCTCGATCTGCTGCTTGACGGACATATTCTTATGAATACACCCGATGCCCCCTAAAAGCGCCATGGCTATTGCCATCTCTGACTTCGTGACCGTGTCCATAGCAGCCGAAACCACCGGGATATTTAGCTTAATATCTGTGGTGAAATAAGATTCTATGCTCGTTGCGCTGGGAAGCACCGCAGAAAAAGCCGGCAGAAGCAAAACATCATCAAAAGTATAAGCAACCTCCATAAAAAAAGATTATCACAATCAATTACGAACTTACAACAATTTTGCAACATTAGATATAAATGACATTTCTAAAAAATCTAAATTTAGCAGGACTTGTCAAAGAAAAAACCAAACGAAAGCAAAAATATGTGGTTTTTTGTTAATATATAAAGTAATATAGAATTATATTTATTATTTTATAAAATATATTGACTATTAAAAAATATATGTTATATTATTAACTAAACATCATATTAAAGAGGCAAAAAAATGGAACCAAGAAGCACCCATCAGCGAAGTATCAAGAAGCTATTTTGTTTTTCTCAGGCAGAGTGGGATGAGATAGAGAAATATCGCTTTAATGAACGCTTTGAAACACAATCAGAGGCAGTAAGAACTTTGATAAAGTTAGGATTGCAATATCATAAACTCAAAATGAACATGAACATAAATGATATAATAATGCAGCAAAAGCACAAGCTAAAGCTCGACAAAAAAGAATTCGAGGAAAATTAAGTTATCTAGCGGGATTTACTCGGCAAATAATTGTTTGAAGGATTACAAGATGTAGATAGCCTATGAAGAAAAAGCATATAAACAGTGCTATTTGTCTGTTTCAGAAAATTCAGCGATCCGGCTTTCACTAGAAGCGCCAAAGTACGACTTATAGTTATTGGCGTATGCCTCGAAACATCAAATCTTCTGATGTTACTCGAATTTTGTCTGACAGAAGCTAATGACTACCGAGAGTTATAATAATATCCTATAGCTTCATTTAATATATTTAGAATATCGATGCGCCCTGTCTTTTCCGCTAAATCAAAAGCGCTCACACCAGCAGAATTAGTCTGCCTCACGTCAAAACCACGCGCAACAAGAGATCTGACTACATCAATTTTACCATGCTTAACTGCAAAAATAAGCATATTACCACCTTCTGCTGTTATCAGTTCATCGATATCCAGCATATCAAGTAAGCTATCCAGTACTGCAATGTTGTTATGCAAGATCGCATAAAAAACTAACTTTTTATAATCATCCGGATAAAATGCAGGGGAGATATGGCTGTTCTCAGCGGAATAAGTCTTATGGGATAAAATAGGTGATAGCTGCTGAAACTTATAAAATGGCTGCAGGGGAACCTGCGGGGGCTCAATCTCCCAGAAATCAGGGTCATAATTAGAAACCAGATCCTGATCTGGCTCTTCTACTAAGCTCTGAGTAGTTAAATCCTGAGTAGACTGAGTATCCCGAGTAGGCAGATTAGTCTGGAGATTCTGGCTATCTTCATCAGTCTCAGCATCATCAGGAGAGCTTTCCTCGTCTTCCTCGTCTTGCCATTTATCGGGCGCAGTCACTTTACCTATAATCTCACTAATAATTTTTTCTTCGTCCGGCACCGAGATAGCTTGAGTATCAGGATGTGCATCGTTTGTCTGCTTTTCTATCTGCTTTGGTGCAATATCTTGCAAGCCTTCTAAGACATCAGCTTCCTCTGCTTCAACAGCAGACAAACCTTCGACAGCGCAGGCAAAAAACAGAGCTAATAAAAATCTTAACATAATTGACGACATAGGCAACGTAAGCTATAATAAATAAACTAACTAAACAATTCTCGCCACGGAATAAATATTATCAGGCGGCACAAACAATTCAAATAATAATTTGACTACAACAAGTAGCATTATACAAGACAAAGCCGCTCTGAGTTCCTCCGGCGGTATCTTGCTGCCCAGGCGCGCTCCTGTCTGCACCCCAAGAACAGCAGTCACCATTAATATAAAAGTTAAAAAAATATCCACTGTATGGGTATTCAGCGCCTGCAGGACAGTGGCAGTGGCAATCACAAAAGTTGCTTGAAATACTGAAGTGCCTATGGCCAGAAGAGTTGGCATTCTAAATAGGTAAATCATCACTGGGATGGTCAAAAAGCCGCTTCCTATGCCAGTAATTGCCACTAATATGCCAACTGTAAGGCCCAGCAAAATCGGCAAAATCGGCCCAACCTGATCCTCAGAGCGAGACAAGGTAATCCAGAAAGGCAACCTCGACAAAATATGTGGTTTTTTGATAGCTGCAGATGCGCTGCCTTTTCTCTTACGAGAAATTGCCTTTATGCTTTCCGCTGCCATCAGCAAACCCACTGTGCCTAAGATCAAGACATATGACAAAGATATGACAATATCTATCGTTCCTAGTTTATACAACCAAGCAAATATTTTGGTGCCCGTAAAAGCCCCAAAAATTCCGCCCAGCAAGCATAAATAGCCTATTCTGAAATCAACATGTCCGCGTCTCAGGCGTATCAAAAAGTTAGAAAACCCTGTGGAGACCATCTGAGCAGTAGTGCTAGCCACGGCAACTGCAGGATTAATGCCTATGAATATCAGCAGGGGAATCCCAATAAAGCCCCCACCTACGCCAAAAATCCCTGCAAAAAAACCCATGAGAAAGCCTATTGATAGGATGATAATAAAATTTGCTGATACCTCGGCTATCGGAAGATAAATCTGCATGTCAATCAAAATACCATCAACAGAGTTAATATAATATTTATAATAGCCCTGCAAGCAAAAATGCTAGCTTAGGAATTCTAATGGCTCCACTCCAAGCACCTGACAAATTCCCCGGGCTTTCGCCAAGGTCTCTAGCCATTCTCCCTCGGCAGTAGAATCTGCCACAATAGCCCCGCCTACCTGGAACTCAAAATCGCTACCAGCTAAAATTAAAGTGCGTATCACCACAGAGAGCTCCAAAGATCCATCTCCGCCAAACCAACCAAGCGCGCCGCTATAGACCCCGCGCTGCCAACCTTCTAACTTAGCACAACATTCCATTGCCTTGATCTTTGGTGCGCCAGTCATGGAGCCAGGAGGGAAACAATTTTTCACAAATTCTATTGGCGCCAGATTTGACAATTTTTTTGCCTTGATCCTAGATGACATATGATGAATAGTGGCATGGGTAGTGATTTTAAATAGCTCACTTACTTTAACGGAGCCCACCGATGCACCTCTAGCAAAATCATTGCGCATCAGATCAACGATCATCAGGTTCTCTGCCCTATCTTTAGTGCTTTTTTGCAGGGCAATCTTTGATTTATGGTCTTTTTCTTTATCTGCAAATCTGGGCGCTGATCCTTTGATGGGACAAGTTTCAGCCAGACCATCCGGACTCATCTTGAGAAATTGCTCCGGAGATGAGGAGATAATTCTATACCGGCCCAGCCGCAGAAATGCACTGTAAGACGCGGGACTAATTTTGCATAGATCTGCAAAAATCTCAAAAGAATCAAAGCCTGGAGCTAGTTTTCCATAAAATTTTCTGGTGAGGTTAGCTTCATAAAATTCACCGTTATAAATCGCCTCGATCATCCTCTCCACATTATTGCAGTAAGCATCTTTGGTCATATTAGAGGCAATCCTGAGCAACTTAACCTTATGATTTGAGGCTGATTTTAGCCCTGGGAAACACAGCAAATCTGGGCTATTGCTTATTAGCTCGCATTGCTTATTAGCGTGATCAAAAATTATAATATTAGCAAAATTTATCATCCATAGGCGGGGCATTCTTATAAAAGCGTTATGAGCTTCTGGTAGCTTTTCAATATCATGCCCCAGCTCATAACCAAGATATCCAAACCAACTATTGCAAAATTTAGACGAATCACTACTCAAAACCCCGGCAAAACCCTCAAAAGAATTGCTTATGATATTTTTTCTGGGATTATAAGCTAAAATTGAGTGTCCAGAACCAAGAGAGGAATGCAAAAAAGCAAAATCGCCTTCCCTGCTGCTAATGTAGCGCCCGACCTCCACCGGATCCTGCCAGCTGAATATTTTTCTATACATAAAAATAAAACTGAGATTATTTATTTATGTTGTGATTACTCATCTGTAAGTTCAGCAATTTCTCGATTAATTCTAATGAGCTCTTCATTAATGCGAATCAGCAGAGAAGCCTGACCGTAAGATTCTCTCCTTAGCCGCTCTAGCTCTTCTTTCCTGGCCTGCAACTCTATCAACCTAGCATCACGATCATCCCGTTCTTTTTCCCTTGTGCTTAGCTTTGCCTTCTTCTGCTTTGTTTGCCTTGACTCATCAGTAGTTTCTTGCTCAGAAACGGAGAGTGAATCTGACCCGACACCGCCTGCATTATCTCTGATCTTAGCGCCTTTTGCTACTGCAGCTGTTTTAGGACCAGTAACATCAGAAGGTAGCACAACAGGCTCTGTATCCACAAAAGCAGCAGCATGCGTACCAGCATCCTGCATCTCTTCTGGCATCTCTGCCTGCGGCTCCTCTATGTCGTCAGC
>BLZN01000068.1 GCA_014132315.1 Rickettsiales bacterium
GCTATGCTCGGCAGTCTATTAAAGATTTTAGGTATATATTTCTTTTGATGGACTGGCCCTTGCTTTTTACCCGAGGAATATTCTGCATCATAGCGACATAAAGCCTTTTAAATGCCGCAATGTGCCTTATTATTTAGTGCCTTGCATGCCCCCATATAAAGCACAAATTTGTTATGCAATAAGGCTCTGAGCTACGATAATATTATATAAATAGGATGCGCAAAGAAAGTGCTCTAGGAGATTTAAGCTGTAAATTGCGCCCTGGAAATCAATAAATATTGGATGTAGATCTTTAAAATTACCAAATTGGTTATTTACAAGACAGAATTCTTAAGCAAAGTTGACAAAAATATTTGTCTGAGTACTGAAATTCTTTTGCAGATTTTTTGAGCTGCTAAAAATTCTTTACAAAGCCTGGTAATTATTGTATTTTCTTGCAAAGAGCTAAGTCAGCAAGCAAAAACAAGCAGCGCTTAGAAGACCATTTTTACTTTTTATTTTTGTCTAGTCTAGGGTTAGCCAGGCTGTCTGTTATCTGGATTAAACGGATTCAATGAGCGTGTTCTATGGATACAAATATCGATCAACTACATGACGAATTTCTATTTATCCCTCTAGGAGGAGCGGGGGAGATTGGTATGAACGTCAATCTTTATCATTATAAAGGCAAATGGATCATGGTAGATCTTGGGGTTGGCTTTGTTGGCGATCTAATGCCAGGAATTACTTTGATGGTTGCTGATATAACTTTTATTGCCAGAAGAAGAAAAGATTTATTAGGGATTATTGTCACTCACGCTCATGAGGATCATTGCGGCGCTATTCAATATTTATGGGATGAGCTGCGATGCCCTGTTTATACTAATCGTTTTACCGCAGCTTTCCTAAGAGCTAAACTGACGGAATCTAATATGGAAAATGCAGTTAAAATTCACGAGGTGGAGCCTGGCCGGCCGCTGGAGCTCGATCCCTTTACCCTGCATTTTCTTGGCCTGACACACTCAGTGCCCGAAATGAATGCTGTGGTTATAGATATTGGGCACTTGAAGTTATTGCATACTGGTGATTGGAAGTTTGATAGCGATCCAGTGGTCGGCCCTGTTTCTGATTATGAGGGTCTAAAGCACTTCGGTGACGAGGGTGTCCTGGCTATGCCACTGGAAGGAGAAAGGAGGCTGCAGCTAGGGTCTGGGTGAAATCAGGA
>BLZN01000069.1 GCA_014132315.1 Rickettsiales bacterium
GGATAAAAGCACTCAATCACTATATGCAACAGCATCTAAGCCGAGGTGGCTTAGAGTCAAGGCTCCGCACGGCGACACTTTTCTTGAGACTAAAAAGCTTATCAAGCAGCATAAACTCAACACTGTATGTGAGGAAGCTGCATGCCCTAACATAGGGGAATGCTGGAACAAGAAGCACGCTACGGTTATGATACTCGGCTCGGTCTGTACAAGGGCTTGTGCTTTTTGTAATGTAGCAACCGGCGTTCCAAATATGCTGGATCCCCATGAGCCCGAGAGCCTGGCAAAAGCAGTGGGAAAACTCGGTTTGAAACATGTGGTGATTACCTCTGTAGATAGGGATGATCTGCAGGATGGCGGTGCACTGCATTTTGTCAAGTGCATACAAAAAATACGCTTGTTTTCTCCCCAAACAACAATTGAGATATTAACTCCGGATTTCCGCAGAAAAGGCGGCGCTGCTGAGCTAATTGCCAAGGCAGAACCGGATGTTTTTAATCATAATATTGAGACTGTACCCAGGCTATATAAAAGAATAAGACCAGGCGCTAATTACTTCAACTCCCTGCATTTGCTCTATCGGATCAAGCAGATGCAACCTGAGATTTTTACCAAATCCGGTATCATGGTGGGCCTGGGAGAAGAAAAGGAGGAGGTGCTGCAGATCATGGACGATCTGAGAGAAGCGCAGGTGGAATTTATGACAATAGGGCAATATCTGCGTCCCACGCCAAAGCACGCACCAGTGGCAAAATATGTGACCCCGGAAGAATTTGAATATTATAAAAAAATGGCTAAGGCAAAGGGTTTTCTCATGGTTGCCTCCAGTCCTTTGACTCGCTCTTCTTATCATGCTGATGAGGATTTTGTGCAACTCAAGCTTGCTAGGCGTCTCCGGCAGAACTAACAGTTAGTAGTTGATATCCAGTTATTATTAGCATCCATTCAGTACCTTCATGGTTGATAGTATGTATCCTTATCATTTTTCCATAAAATGTAGAGAGATATATTTACTTAAGCATGGAGTTGTTTAGAATAAACATAGATTAGCTTTGTAGGATAGTTATGGATATTAGCAAAATTTCTCACAGTGAAGGCTCGGTTTCTAGAATCAATGTTATTATTGAAATACCATCGGGTCTTGCGCCGGCTAAATATGAGGTTGATGAGGCTTCCGGGGCAATAAGAGTTGATAGATTTGTGCCTAGTGCAATGTATTATCCTTGTAATTATGGTTTTATTCCTCATACTTTAGCGGGTGATGGAGATCCGGTGGACGTGTTGGTGGTCACCGGTGCTCCCGTGATACCAGGAGCGGTTATTTTATGTAGGCCTGTAGGGGTGCTCATAATGGAGGATGAAGGAGGGCAGGACGAAAAAATACTCGCAGTGCCATGCAGCTCGGTTGATCCTTTTTATTCAAACATAAATAGCTATGAGGATTTGCCTGAAATATTCATCAACAAAATCTCACATTTTTTCGAGCATTATAAAGATCTTGATAATCATAAATGGACAAAAATAGTAGGCTGGGGCAGCATGGAAAAAGCAGAAGAAATCATCAAGGAGTCTTTAACTCGTGCAGAGACTTCTGTATCCTAAAAATTTTGGTGAGCATAGAAAAATAACACTGCTTAGAAAAGATATCGCATAGATCACAAGCATAGTAAAATATTGAGATTCTAAGGTAAATTATTTAAATTAATGCTGGATATATTAAAAATAATAAATATTT
>BLZN01000070.1 GCA_014132315.1 Rickettsiales bacterium
TCCCACTGGTAATAAGCCTCCTTCTTCTACTTTTTCAGTTACAATTGGTGCTGCTAAAGTTAAAACTATGATTATTGGAAATAACACGACATTCAATGCACAAAACCCAAATACTGAAGATCCTTCACATAATCCTGTTACTCCTAAAGCACTGACATCACAAGCTGGACAAGAAGGATCTGAATCTCAAGCTGGACAAGAAGGATCTAAATTTCATCTTAAACTTTGCGAGAATGTTGGAGCCTGCCGAATTTTTGTTGGGGATGGAATGAAAGTATCAATAAAAGCAACTGCAGAAGAACCAAGCCCTAATATTCCTCCTCCTCCTTATGATGAAGCTTGTAGAGAAGCAGGAGGCGTACCTGGTACTGAAAAAGGAAATCTTGTGCCAACAGGTCCACTTTCAGATGCATCTTCAACAAATGAGCTGAATTACAGAGTTGTTGACGATCAGCCAGAAAAAGATCACCTACCTCCTAGTTTATGTGAGCGTATTACTAGTAGTATTATAGCCCCAACAGAAACACAAACCTCTCCTGAACAACATATAAGATCAAGATCACTATAATCTTAAAT
>BLZN01000071.1 GCA_014132315.1 Rickettsiales bacterium
AACATAGCCAATCTCAGGGTGCTGATCTATCTCAGGAACCTGGAAAAATTAAAGATGGTAAGGATGGTAAGCCTGTGCAAGAGCCTGCACAACTACTGAGAGCAGATCTTCTACTATTGGCCAACAAAGCGCTTCCGTTGATGTCTGCTCTTTTGTTTGATCAGAAAGCGAATGAGACAAACTATGAAGCTAGGATTTTAGAACGTCTTAAATGGTGCTCATCTTTAATGTCAGAACTTTACAGCAAAACTTGTGGAGTTGATTTTTACAAGATGATTGAGAAAGATAAGCAGATAACTGAGAAAGGTAAGCAGAAGATACGTGAGATTAACGACTTTGCATTAGATATGCAAGCTAATCTAAAAAACGAGCTCTTTTTGCTGCAGTGTATGTCACGCCCTAAAGACATTTTAAGGCAATGGGAAGATAGTGGACGCCCCAAAATTCTTGAAGAGTTAGGGATAAAGTCGAAGGATGATTTTGCTCTAAAGATTTTCGATATAACAAAGAGTATTTGTAGCGCTATTCCTGTAAAGGATGCCACTGAACAAGAAAAAGCGCAGTTCGCTGCTGATGTTGCTGCAGCTCTTGATTCCCTCAATCAAGGTATGCCTCTTAATTTTGAAGGGTCCAAGCTGAAACGTCCAGCAGGAGATGTTATAGATTACGATACATTCCTGAGAATCCTGGGGCAATACGAAAAAGCCAAAGAGGTTGCATTAAATAGCGAGCTAGGTCTTGACAACCTTACGATAATCGCTTTTTCTAGTCATCCTTCTTTTACGTTCCAACATGCAGATGGTGATACAAGATTGTATTTCCGTAGCCAAATATTGAATTACCTTAAAGAAAAAGCACAAGAATCAAAAAATACGAATGATAGCAGATTTTTTGAATCTGCATTGGAGTTTTACAAACCTTTCCTTCATAAGATATTTTCTAATTTGCAGAGCACATTAAAACAATGCCAAGATTGCATCGAAAAGAAGAAAGTCAAAGAAGATATGAAAGCCCAACAGTCAATGTACTCTTCAGAGCAGCCAGCAGCTTCATCATCAGTTTCAGATGCATCTGCTACACAAACCACTCCAAGGCAAGAAAAGCTTGATTTTGTTAACGGCAAGTTATCCTCAGCAGAGCTGGCTTTAGGTGGATGATGAGTTTGTAAGTTATCTCACCTTGAATGACGAGTGTGCATAGACAGCCCGGCAAGAAAGCTACTAAGCTAATTAGTGCTCTTGCTGGGTTTATTTTAAGCAAGGATTATTTTGCTCAAGAGCAATTTTTGAATGCTTCATTGATTCTCGGTATTACTTTGCGCATTTTATCTTTGCTTTTAGCTGCCAAGAGCCTTAGATTGCTTAGATGCATACTTTGTTACTATCTTGTGTTTATTATGCCTTGTTTGGGCGGAGCCATTAATTTATATGCCTAGACCTTTGATAGGTATATCATGCAGGAAAATTACGCAGTACATTTTGCTTTTATTTGTTGAAGTTTATAATTCTAGAGATTATTTGATGGTTGCTGATATAGTATTGTCTGAAGGCAGACAGATATGTTGATTAATTAGACATTATTGTAGCTTTTAGGTTATTTATATAAATCAACGGTCATTGATATGGATTTATTCCTTTATAACACATTAAGCCGAACCAAAGAAAAATTTGTTCCTATAGAGCAGGGGTTGCCACGGATTTATGTATGCGGCCCTACTGTTTATTCCTATGCGCATTTGGGCAATGCCAGATCTGTGGTGGTTTATGACGTTTTATATCGTTTGCTGCAAAAGCTGTACAAGAAGGTTATGTACGTGCGTAATATCACGGATGTTGATGATAAGATCATCGCTGCTGCTAAGCTGGCTGGCCGTTCTGTGGCTGATATTACCACTTTTTATGCTAATGCTTTTCATGCTGATATGAGGGCGCTCTATTGTCTTGAGCCCAACATTCAGCCTCTGGCTACTGAGCACATACAAGAAATGATTGCAATTATATCAGAATTGGCCACCAAAGGCCATGTCTATGAGGTGGATGGAGAGATGTATTTTGATATACGCTCTTATGCTGCTTATGGTAAACTTTCAGGATGTAATCTGGACCAAATAGAAGCCGGTGCGAGAGTGGATGTTAAAGAGTCCAAGAGACATCCGGCGGATTTTGTGCTCTGGAAAAGAGCAAGTGATGAGGATGATAAAATTTTGTGGGATAGTCCCTGGGGCCCGGGGCGCCCTAGTTGGCACATTGAATGCACTGCAATGAGCATGAAATATCTTGGTCCGGATTTTGATATTCATGGTGGGGGGGTTGATTTGCAGTTCCCACACCATGAAAACGAGATTGCCTGCTGTGCGGCCAATGACTGTCAATTTGTGCGCTATTGGGTGCATAGCGGTTTTTTGACTGTTGGTGGCGAAAAAATGAGCAAATCGCTTGGTAATATCATTACTGTGAATGATTTGCTTAAAGCAGGAGTGCCGAGAGAGGCAATACGCTATGCTTTACTGATGACGCATTATCATAAGCCGCTGGATTGGAATGATGAATTTCTGCTGAACGCTAAAAAGAGCCTCAATAAGCTATACGGCGCGATTTTATTTACTGAAAAAAATAGCTCCAAGCCTGAGCAGGCTGAAGCGCAGGCAAATATAAACACTGAATTTTTATCGGCCTTGATGGATGATATGAATACCCCTAGGGCCTTGTCTGCATTGCATAGTCTGGCTGGGCAGATGAACAGATGTGAAGATTTGCAAAAAAAATCAATGCTTGCTGGCGAGCTGAGGAGCGCAGCAAAATTTCTCGGTTTGCTTAATCTTAGTGCCTCTGATTGGTATACAAAAGATCCTGATGCTGAGGTGGAGCTCCTGATCCAGGAAAGGCACGAAGCCCGACGGCAGAAGAATTATACCTTGGCCGACAGCATAAGAGCAAAGTTGAAGCAAAAAGGGATATTGCTCAAGGATAATCCTGATGGTATTACAGATTGGTATTATGAGGTTTGAGCATCTAAGTTCATAAAATTTTTACCATTCTTTGCTATTGTCAGCCTGCAGAGTAGAAGGATTATTATGCTATTTAAGTATAAGGCCGTTGACAAGGAAGGCAAGGTAATATCAGGTGAGATGTCGGCGGACAATGCTGCTGATCTGGAACAGAGATTAAAAGAAGTTGAGTATGAGCTAATAAAATCTAAGCCAGCAAAGCAACATCGCAATATCTTTAGTGGCAAAGTTTCTACCAAGGATTTGGTTTCGATGTGTGTGCATCTTGCGCATTTGGAGAGGGCAGGGGTGCCGCTATTTGAGTCTCTGCCTGATTTGCGCGATTCTGTGGAGTCGCCGAGGATGGCAAGCTTAATTGGTGAAATATATGAGAGCTTAAAGAGTGGCATAATGTTTTCAGAGGCCCTGGCCAAACGCCCTGAAGTTTTTGATTCTATATTCATAAGCACTGTTGCGGCAGGGGAGAAGACCGGCAATTTAGCACATGTTTTTGATGAGCTTTCTGCATATTTAAAGTGGAATGATGAGATAAAAAGAAGGCTTTTTAGGGCTATTTCCTATCCTGTGGGGTTTTTGCTGGTGATTGTTGCTGTTGTGAGCATGCTGATGATTTTTGTAGTGCCAAAAGTTACGGGTTTTTTGCAGGATCAAGATACTGCACTTCCGGCATATACGGTTGCCCTGATAGGTATGTCAAATTTTTTCTCTAATTATTTTGAGTGGATCTTGATTTTTTCAATAGGCACTCTTGCTGCCTTAAGATTACTCACCAGATTTTCCCCCCAGGTTGCCTATTTTATGGATTCAGTCAAGCTGAAAATGCCCTTATTGGGCAAAATTAGACTTAAAGTAGAAATTGCACGTTTTTGTAATTTGCTTGCCTTGGCGTATAAAAGTGAGCTAGAGATAATAGAATGCATAGAAGTTGCGAAACAGGTAGTGAAAAATAGAGTGATCAAAAGCAGCATAGAAGTCGCCCGAGATATGATAGTTAATGGCTCTAGCATTGCTAAGGCGTTTGAGGCGACAAGACAATTCCCTGCCTTGGCAATGCGCATGATGAACACCGGAGAAGAAAGCGGGGATTTGAATGTGGCGCTTCAGAATGTCATTTTCTTTTACAACAAAGAGATAGATGAATCTATGAACCTTCTTTTGGCCGCTATAAAGCCCACTTTAATTCTGCTTTTGGGAAGTGTTTTGGCCTGGATTGCAATATCCATCTTTGGTCCTATTTATAGTAGCTTTAATACATTGGAATTTTAGCAAGCATTTTATGCGGTTATTATCACTTCTGGTTTTGTTCTGTTTTGCGAGCAACAATGTTTTTGCTAATTGTTATTGCAGCGAGGTTGTTACCGCAGATGCTGCATGGAATGAAAGTACGGCAATATTTAGCGGCGAGGTTGTGGATATTATTCCCATTGATATTTACGGATATATAGTAGAGATTGAGGTATATGAGGTATGGAAGGACCGGATCCTGGATAAAGGTAATATAAGATATGTTTATTCTTCTAGCGGCGATGGGGGCTGCGGGCTTAACCTATTACTAGGAGAGAGCTACTTATTTTATGTGACGCTATATCAAAATTCAATGCTCATTGCGAGCAAATGTAGCCCTTCCAAGTTGCTGCGCTATGCACAGGATGATGTTCAGGCGCTGAATTTATTGCGAGATAATCCACCAAAATCAGGCCGGAAATAAAAATTCACTATGCGCTGGGCAGCAGAAGGCATTGTTATTAGTACAAAAAGATATGGCGAGCGCTCTAAAATTATTTCTATCTTTACTAGGGATCACGGACTATATAGTGGCTTGCGTGCAAGGCCCAAGGCCCTGCTGCAGGCTGGAGACCTGGTCCACAGCGAGTGGTCTGCAAAGGATGAGTTGAGCCTAGGGTTTTTTGAATGCGAACTGCTGCGGTCAACCGTAGCGTCTATATTCCGGGATTTTGAGCGCCTGGTGGCCTTGAATTCTGCCATGAGCGTTTTACTTGCTGTTTTGCCACAGCGCCAGGAAGATGAGGTTTGCTATGATAGATTTTTGGATTTTATTTTGGGTCTGGCTGATGGGCAAAATTGGCGTAGGCTCTATATTAGACTGGAATTAACTTTGCTGGAGCGTATGGGCTTTGGGCTGAGCCTGTCAGAATGCGCTGTCAGTGGCAGCAAGGATAGCTTATCTTATATATCCCCCAGAACTGGTAGGGCGGTTTCTGAGGATGCGGCAGGGCCCTATAAAGATAAGCTGCTGCCTTTTCCTGTGGCATTTAAATATTTGCAGCCGGAGCAGGATTTTTGTTTATCAAATCAGCATTTTGCCAAGGCCCTAAAAGTTACTGAATATTTTTTGCGCAGGCATCTATTAAAATTTGTGCCGCTTGCCAGAAAACAAATTTTGAGCTTAGCGTTGAAGCAAGTAAATACTAATACTGATGGGGGTGGTTAGCTTAAATTAATAAATTTATATAATAAATAGCTAACTATTTAATTAATAAAGATTTTCTGGATCAACCATAGATATCCCATAGAAATTTATATGCATTTTTGGGCATAAGGCTCTCTATATATTGCTGAAAAGATGAATATAGGACGCTCAAGAAAAGTGATTAAGTCTATTGCGTTCCCTTAATTTTATTATTTTTTACTATCTATTTTAAATACTTTAACAAGCTAATACGTTCTTTTTAATTGATATGGATATGCTTTGTATGTTGTCTTGGTTTTTGTATTTATTGTTAGCTTAATAATTTAAGTGTTTATGCTTGATATCAAAGCCTGGTCATTATAAGTGCTATGAAAATTTTATCAATTCATTTTGCAAGATGGGCTGATGCATATTTTTGCCGCTGGATGCGGAGAATTAACTTTGATTTTTGTAAGTTAATCTGATTTTAATATCCCGAGCTAGTTGACAAGTATTTTAGGATATATTACTATCATTTTTGCTTAAAACCTTAGATATTGCTTTAAGAATGCCGACGATTAATCAATTAGTCCGTAAAGGAAGAAAAATAAAAATGCGAACTAACAAAGCCCCTGCTTTGGTAGGATGTCCACAGAGAAGAGGAGTATGCACTAAAGTATATACCACAACTCCGAGAAAGCCTAATTCCGCCTTGCGTAAAGTCGCCCGAGTTCGTCTGACAAGTAAATTCGAAGTAACTGCTTATATTCCGGGTGAGGGGCATACGCTCCAGGAGCACTCTATAGTATTGTTGAGAGGTAAAAGAGTTAAGGATTTGCCAGGTGTACGCTATAGCGTAGTGCGCGGCGCCCTTGATTCGGGTGGCGTAGAGGGCAGAAAAAGAAGTCGTTCTAAGTATGGAGCTAAGCAGCCGAAATGAGTCTAATACCAGGTAATATTATATTTTGCCTCTGAATTTGTTATTGGTTTATATATGTCGCGTAGAGGATCTGTTGATAAGAGGGAGTTAATTGCTGATCCAAAATATCACAGCTTATTACTTGCCAAGTTTATAAATATGTTAATGAAAGATGGCAAAAAAGCTCTTGCGGAGAATATTGTCTATGGTGCGCTCGCTAAGGCAGAAAGCCAGTTGCAGCTGAATGGTCTAGAAATTTTTGATAAAGCTGTGGAGAATGTTAAGCCTGCAGTTGAATTATGCTATAGAAGGGTAGGCGGGGCAACTTATCCGGTGCCGATAGAAGCTCGCCCTATTCGCTCTAGGAGTCTTGCATTGCGTTGGCTTCTTTTTGCTGCTAGGCAGAGAGCTCGCAAGCCGATGCGTATTAAGCTTTATGAAGAGCTTGTGGATGCTTATAGTAATCGCGGTGGTGCAGTAAAAAAACGAGAGGAGAATCATAAAATGACAGAGGCCAATAAAGCTTTTGCGCATTTTAGATGGTAAATTTATGAGTGCATGTGATCTGAGTTTATATCGTAATATAGGTATTGCTGCGCACATTGATGCAGGTAAAACTACTACTACTGAGCGTATTTTATTTTATGGCGGCAGGACCTATAAGATTGGTGAAGTCCATGAAGGTGCAGCAGAAATGGACTGGATGGAGCAGGAAAAAGAACGTGGTATCACTATTACTTCTGCTGCTACTGTTGTTTACTGGGAATATTTAGGTAAAAGATATAAGATCAATATTATCGATACTCCTGGACACGTTGATTTTACTATTGAAGTTGAAAGATCATTGCGTGTGCTGGACGGAATGGTTGCGGTTTTTGATGGTGTCGCAGGTGTTGAGCCGCAATCAGAAACTGTGTGGAGACAAGCTGATAAATATGGCGTTCCTAGGTTGTGTTTTGTAAATAAGCTAGACAGAACAGGAGCGGATTTCTTTAGATGTGTTGATATGATTTCGGAGAGGCTCGGAGCTGTGCCTTTGGTATTGCAATTGCCAGTTGGCACCGAGAGCGATTTTGCTGGAGTAGTTGATTTACTAGAGATGAAGGCCGTAATCTGGGATAATGAGGATTTGGGAGCTTCTTTCAAATATGTCGAGATACCTGAAGGAATGACAGAGCAGGCGAATAAGTATCGTGCTGAGCTTGTGGAGCGTGCAGTTGAAGCAGACGATGCCTTACTAGAGTCTTATTTGAGTAATGGCGATATTGATAATGACTCCTTAAGGTCCTGCATTAGAAAGGGAACAATCGAGAACATTTTTGTGCCAGTTTTATGCGGAAGTGCTTTTAAAAATAAAGGAGTGCAGCCTTTGCTAGGTGCAGTGGCGGCATATTTGCCTTCTCCACTGGATATTCCTGACGTAACAGGCTTATCCCAGGATAGCAGCCAGCTAATCAGAAAACATAGCCCTGATGAGTCTTTTTGTGCGTTGGCATTTAAGGTAATGAACGATCCTTATGTAGGCTCTTTAACTTTTATTCGCATTTATTCTGGTACCTTGTCCAGCGGTGATACTATTTTGAATTCTGTTAAAGACAAAAAGGAGCGTGTAGGTCGCATGTTATTGATGCATGCTAATTCACGTGAAGATGTCAAGAAAGCTACTGTAGGCGATATATTGGCCCTTGCAGCACTCAGGCACACTACAACCGGTGATACGCTTTGTGACATTAGTTCGCCTATTATTTTAGAAAGAATGGATTTCCCAGACCCGGTGATTGAGGTTGCTGTGGAGCCAAAATCTGTGGCTGATCAAGAGAAGATGGCAGTTGCCTTTTCTAGATTGTGTGGAGAGGATCCTTCTTTGCGTGTTACAGTTGATCAAGAGAGTAGCCAGACTGTTTTGAAGGGTATGGGTGAGTTGCATCTAGAAATCATAATAGATAGATTGAAACGTGAGTTCAAAGTTGACGCTAATATTGGCAAGCCACAGGTTGCTTATAGAGAAACAATTACTAAGCAGACTCAGATATATTATTCGCATAAGAAGCAGACTGGTGGAGCGGGTCAATTTGCAGAAGTTGATATAATTTTTGAACCTCTACCAAGTGGCAGCGGCTTTGTCTTTGAAAGCAAGATTACGGGCGGAGCTATCCCAAAAGAATATGTACCGGGCGTGCAGAAAGGTTTAGATTATATCAAGGAGACAGGCTCTATTTTAGGATTTCTAGTAATTGATTTTAAGGCAACATTGATGGATGGCAGATTTCACGATGTTGATTCAAGTGTACTTGCTTTTGAGTTGGCAGCTAAAGGGGCATTCCGCGATGCTATGAAGAAAGCTGAGCCGTGTTTACTTGAGCCTGTTATGGAGGTAGAAGTGACTACGCCTGAGCAGTATTTAGGTGAAGTGATAGGTGATATTAATAGCAGGCGTGGCAAGGTTGTTAAGATCGAGGCTAGGCGTAACTTACAGGTTATAGCTGCCACTGCACCTCTGGCGACAATGTTCGGATACGTAAATTCTCTGCGTTCAAAATCTCAGGGACGTGCACAGTATACTATGAAATTTTCTTGTTATGAGCCTGTACCTGCTCATATTGTTGAAGAATTAAAAGGATAAAAGGATTAGTCTAATATAATTTTCTAGGAGCGAGGGATGGCGAAGGAGATTTTTAAGAGAGACAGGCCACACATGAATGTTGGGACGATAGGGCATGTTGATCATGGAAAGACAACGCTGACTGCTGCAATAACGCGGATTTTATCTGAGGAGGACGAAGACGAAGGCAGCGCAGAGTTTCGCCAATATGCAGACATAGATAGCGCTCCTGAAGAGAGGGCGCGTGGCATAACCATCAACACAGCGCACGTTGAATATCAGACCAAAAAGCGCCATTATGCGCACGTTGATTGTCCTGGACATGCTGATTATATTAAGAATATGATCACTGGCGCGGCACAGATGGACGGTGCGATTTTGGTTGTCGCGGCTACCGACGGGCCAATGCCGCAAACCCGGGAGCACATATTGCTTGCGCGGCAGGTTAATGTGCCTAATATTGCGGTGTTTATTAATAAAGTCGATGAAGTAGATGACGAGGAGCTGGTTGATTTGGTTGAGATGGAGATACGCGAGGAGCTGTCGAAAAATGGGTTTGATGGAGATAATATTGCCGTAATCCGGGGCTCTGCGCTCTGCGCTCTCAATGACAAGAAGCCTGAAATCGGCCGAGATGCTGTGCTCCGCTTGGTTGAGGCCTTAGATGCTTTTCCAGATCCTGAAAGGCCTGTAGATGGCGACTTTTTGATGTCTGTTGAGGATGTTTTTACTATTTCCGGCCGTGGCACTGTTGCTACTGGCCGCATAGAAAAAGGCATGATTAAAGTTGGTGACCAAGTTGAGATTGTCGGGCTGCGCCCAACTGCCTCAACTACCTGCACTGGTGTTGAGATGTTCCGCAAAACACTTGAGCAAGGCCAAGCCGGCGACAATGCAGGCCTGCTTTTGCGTGGTGTCGGGCGCGAAGATGTCGAGCGTGGTCAGGTCCTGGCAAAGCCTAAAAGCATCACGCCACATACTAAATTTGAGTGCGAAGTTTACGTACTCACTAAAGAAGAAGGCGGCCGCCACACCCCGTTTTTCAATGGCTATCGGCCGCAATGCTACTTTCGTACCACCGACGTCACTGCGGTGGTTTCTTTGCCTGAAAATGTTGAAATGGTCATGCCAGGAGACAATGTCCGCATGACTATCGAGCTTATCGCTCCTATTGCAATGGATGTCGGCCTTCGCTTCGCTATCCGTGAGGGCGGTAAAACTGTCGGCGCAGGCGTCGTGAGCAAAATCGTGGAGTGAG
>BLZN01000072.1 GCA_014132315.1 Rickettsiales bacterium
ATATATATTACTATAAAGTTAATATATATACCATTTATATTAGCTGATTTATGACTCAAAAAAACGATATTAATGACATTAACGACTCTAATGAAGCTGACGCTACTCAGGAGATAAGGGAAGGCATAGGAAGCTCTATGAAGTTCATAAGAGGACTGTGGCGACCGCCTGTTGATATGATGAAACCCAATGCAGGTAAAGATAGGGGGCAAGTATTAGCAGTGCAAGAGGAGCAAAAATCTAGGCCAAATCCTGAGCATGCAATGGATAATGGACCCAGTACAAAAATAGAGGAGCCAATTCCGGAGTTTGTCCAAGGCGCAGAAGAGAGGCAAGACAAAGAGCTTACAGGAGGTAGAAGATCGGGATAAAGCCTCATCAATATTCACTGATCAGATTTAGAGTGTTTTTCGGCCAAGCAATGTATTATACCTCTTAAGGCACCTACCTCTTGTTTTGTTAGCTGGTTGCGACTAAAGATCGCCCTGATATTCTTTATCATGGCGGGCTTTCTCTCTGTGGGGCAGAAAAAGCCCCGATTTTCAAGCTCTGTTTCTAGATGCTCATACAACAGACCCACATCATGTTTCGTTGCAAGATTTCTCGGAGATGTTTTCTGCAGTGTTTCAGACGCTATGCCATTGTCACCATATGTTTGGGATATTTCATAGCATATTATCGCTGCAGATTGAGCTAGGTTAATTGACTGAAAGTCTGGACTAGCATTGATGTATATTATACTGTCTGTGAGTGCTAGCTCTGCGTTGCTCAGACCCGAATTTTCTGGACCAAACATAATGGCAGATTTGATAATATTTCTTTTCGCCTTCACCGCTGATGCTGCCTCCCGGGGCGTTGAGCTTGGTTTAATCATGTTGCGTGATCGAGCGCTGGTTGCATAAAGTAGCTGTATATCTGTTGTTACGCTAGCAAGATTATCAGAAATTTTGGCTTGTGTTATTATGTCTATGCCCTTGCAGGCAACCGCATCTGCTTGGGCGTTTGGCCAGCCATCTCGTGGCCTGACAATGCGCAGCTCACTAAAGCCAAAATTTTTCATTATCCTGGCAACTGCCCCGATGTTTTCTCCTAATTGTGGCCTTACTAGAATTATTATAGGTAGATTTATGGGCGGATTCATTCTGATTAGAAAATTTTTTGAGCTTGAATAATATTAATATCAATACTATATTTAATGATAGATATCAAAATTGTTTTTTATATGCATAGTTCTTTAGTCTCTCCTGTTTCTCTTGATGGCGGATTGCAGAAATATCTTAGCCAAATCAATGTATTTCCCCTGCTCGCTCCGGAAGAAGAAGCAAGATTGGCAAATAGATGGATAGCGAATAAAGATATAAGTGCTGCTCATACCTTGGTTACCAGCCATCTCAGATTGGTGGCAAAAATAGCTATGGGTTTTAAGGGCTATGGACTGCCCATAATGGAGATGATTTCTGAGGGCAATATTGGGCTGATGCATGCAGTGAAAAAATTTGATCCTGATAAAGGATGTCGCTTTTCTACTTATGCTATGTGGTGGATTAAGGCCGAGATCCAAGAATATATCTTGCGTTCTTGGTCTTTGGTTAAGATCGCCACCACCAGCGCCCAAAGAAAACTTTTTTTCAGCTTGAGAAAAATACAGCGTATTGTGCGCGAGGCTTTGGCGAAGGATCAGATCAGTGAGGCCAATGAAACAAAAGCAGTAGCCAGCGCAGCCGATGTCTCCGAGAAAGAGGTGCTGAATATGGATTCTAGGCTTCTGCAGACTGATTTTTCCTTGAATGATTTAGCGGGAGGTCCTGAATCAAATAATGAGTGGCAAGATTTACTGGAAGAGCCACAAGATAATCAAGAAGTGTTATATTTCAAGAAAAGACATGACGAGTATCGTAGAAAACTGCTGTTTGGCGCTATCAATACCTTGAATGATCGTGAGAGGAAAATAATAATGTGCAGAAGATTGCAAGAACAGCCAGATACTCTTGAGAAATTAAGCAAAAAATATAGGGTCTCGCCAGAGAGGATTAGACAAATTGAAGCCAAGACACTGCAAAAGATAAAAAAATATTTTGAGGCTAATGCTAGCTGATTATCCTATGTCCTGCAAGGAGGAAGCTTATATTAAAGAGCTGTTTTCTGCTCAAGATTTTGTTTGCTCTGAAGTGCGAACTTTGCTGCCGGATGCTAGTGGACTTGACGCGCAGCTAGACACAATAAACGCGAGATTGATAAACATTATTATTCAGCTGATTAGGCCAAAAAGAGCGGTGGAGCTGGGCACTTTGTTTGGCTATTCTGCGATCTGGATTGCCAGAGCCCTGCCAAGCGATGGTGTATTATATACTATAGATAAAAATAGTAAGAATTTAGAGATTGCGAGCAAGCTATTTCGCTCGTTTGGCCTGCAAGATAAAATCCACCCTATACATGGCAATGCACCGGAAGAGCTGACGAAGCTTGATGGGCTGTTTGACATAATGTTCATAGACGCGGATAAGAAGAATTATTGTAAATATTTAGACTGGGCAGAGGCCAATATCAAAAAAGGCGGCCTTATTATCAGCGATAATACTTTGTCTTTTGGCAAGGTGAATATTGCACAGAGGCCTGCGGACCGATATCTTGGCCCTTGGAATGCAGTGAGGGAATTTAATGCAAGGTTGGCTGATAGTACGAAATATAGCTCTGTTATGTTGCCGATCGCCAAGGGCTTGACTTTAGCCCTCAAGAAATTTTAATATGTTGCGATGTTGTTACAGCACCGCATAGTGCACCTAAGTTTAGCTTGCAAGGCCCTTCTGGGACTCTACTGTTTTCTCTATGATATCAATTTTGCTTACTCTGCTGATAATATCGGCAGTTCTAGCAGTGCTAATTATGAAAATTTCTATGAATGTCTTTATGGTCAATATGATGATATCTATGATCCTTTTGAAAAGTTTAATAGAAAAGTACATCCGTTCAGTTTGGCGATAGACGAGATTCTTGTTTCGCCCTCTGTTGCAGTTTATCGCACAGTTCTGCCGGCCCAATTAAGGCTTAAAATAAATAATTTTTTTAATAATATGTTGGAGCCCAGGAATGCCATAAACGCTATGCTGCAAGGCAAAAATCGTGGCTTTGCTGTTTCACTGTGGAGGTTTGCGTTTAACTCTGCTATTGGTGTATTCGGCATTTTTGACGTCGCAACAAAGCTGGGCGTGAAGCCCGAGCCCAGCACTTTTCAGGAAACCCTTCATCTCCATGGATTCAGGCGAAGCCCTTACGTTGTGGCTCCTTTGCTTGGAGTTTATCCTCTTGTTGGCTTAGCTGGCGAGTTACTGGATTCTTTAGCCAATCCCGCTTTTTATGTTGCACCGCCTTTTGGTAGCATGCTTTACGGCTTAAACTTATTGCGTACCTTGGATTCATATTTTGATGTTAAACGTGATATTCAGTTAAATTCTTTAGATTCATATGCTAAATTTCGAAATATACATGAGCAACTACTAAATAATAAATGTAATACTTTAGATTTTAACTAATTTTTTATTTTATCTCATATAGTATTCATATCTATATATCTTAAAGGTTTAGTTTGTGAAACTACTTAGTACATTAACTTTTTTGGTCGTGTTATCTTTTCTCAATCTTGCTAGCGCTAAAGATCTAAATGAAGTTAGGAGTTTTATAGATCATTTGATGCAAGAATGCATCAAGCTTGCCAATCATATAGAGCAAGAAGGTGACGATCTGCATGATGACCATATCTTAAAGATTACGAATATACTTGATGAATATTTCGATGTTAAGGTGATGGCTGAGTTTGCTGCTGGTCGCTATTGGAATGGAATGAATATGGAGCAAAGAGCCAGCTTGGCTAATTTTTATAAAGATTTTTTGGCAATAAACTATTTACCTATTATATTTGAATATAGAAATTTTAATTATGTTATTAATAATGTAGCTACTTACGGCAAAAGAGGCTATGTCGTGACTACTGATATACGCAGTCATAATAAAGCGTTTGCCAAGGAATTAAAAGTGCATTATTTGGTTGTGCTACCTAAGGATCGAGATAGATTAATAGTTAATGATATTATTCTGGATGGCGTGAGTATGGTGGTGAGCCACAGATCTGACTTTGCTTATGTTTTGGAGTCCGGAGGAGTAGAAGCGCTGCTTAAGCAGGGCCAGAATTCTCTGATTAGGAAACGATAGCTAGCTAATTTTGCTTAAGATTGCGCTTAATAAAAGGCAGGTGGGCAAGCATAAAGATGGAAGTTATTGAAATTATTCCGAAAACTTTGAAGTTCACCCAAAATGATTCACTGAAATTTCTCCAGATTATTTCATTCAGCACTGCTAACAAGGCAAAGAAAGAAGCAAAACGCATAGAAAGCACTCTATAGGCCTTTTCTTCAAGTCTGATCGAGTCTCCCAATATATATCTAAAGAGATCTTTCTTCATAAGCACGCTGGTAAATAACACCATAGCAAATATGGCATTTAAGACCGTTACTTTAATTTTGATAAAGGCGCTGTCCTTGCTGGCTAGCGCAATAGAGCCAAATAATATGACTATCAGAGCAGAGATTAGATGCGGTGCTGGGACTGATTTGGATACCACATATATTACCACAATGGAGAGTATATTCAGCGCGATCAATACGAATATAGCATGCATTATGCCAAACATTTTATAACTGACAAAAAATGCAACCAAGGACAGAAAATTAAAAAAGTTAGTTATGTAGCTTGTATTCATAATTATTTGTATTTATTAGCCTAACTATAAATTTATGGCAAAAAGTATAATTAGTTTTTGTTTGCAAGTAAACAGCAATTTTTGTACTATCAAGCTTATATTTGGATGTACTGAGGATTTTGCTTGTCTTGCTTGAAAGTTCTGTAAAAACTAGGGTGCCAAATATACTAACCTTATCTCGCATCTTGATGGTTCCAATATTCATAGCCAGCTTTTATATAGATGGCAGGTGGGCTAGTTGGCTTGGTGCTATTATTTTTTTATTCGCAAGTTTTACTGATTTTTTGGATGGTTATCTTGCTAGATATTGGAAAACTCAGTCAAAATTTGGTCGTTTTTTAGATCCCGTTGCAGATAAACTCATTATTGTCTCGGCACTGGTAATGCTGATACATAATAAAAGCATAGATGGCTTAGACGTACTTCCTGCGCTGCTGATTGTAGGAAGAGAGATTTTGATCTCTGGTCTTAGGGAGTTTTTGGCTAATATTGCAGTTGAACTGCCCGTGAGCAAGCTGGGCAAAGCCAAGACTGCTATTCAAATGCTCTCAATTTGTTTGTTGATTATCAGCACAAAAGAGTCTGGATTTTTTATGTTGAGGTCTATAGCCAGGACAACGTTGTGGATTGCGGCGTTTTTTGCCTTGTTTTCTGGTTATATTTATTTACGTATAGGTATAAGATACGCCAATCCTCTGCAGGAAAACAATAAATAAGGTCAAGATTTTATTTTCTCAATTAGTTTTTGTACTGAATTCACTGACTTATTAAATGCTACAGCTTCTTTTTCGTTAAGTCCAAGCTCCATTATGCGCTCAACGCCCTTGCTTCCGATTATTGCCGGTGTTCCGACATATAGGTCTGTGAATCCATACTGCCCTTCCAGGTACGCGGAGCATGGCAATATTTTCTTCTGGTCATATAAATATGATGTTGCCATTTTTATGGCGGCAGATGCAGGGGAATAGTAGGCAGAGCCATTTTTAAAAAGCTCAACTATTTCCCCACCAGCGAACTTGGTTCTTTCTATTATCTCATCCACTTTTTCTTGCGTGATCCAGCCCATTTCTATTATCTCATGCATAGGTATGCCCGACACAGTTGTGTATCTCATCAGGGGCACCATCGCATCCCCATGCCCCCCCAGTACCAGGGTTGAAACATCTTCGACCGAAATCTCTAACTCCTGGGCCAAAAAATATCTAAATCTCGCAGTGTCCAGCACCCCCGCCATTCCCACTACTTTTTCCGGAGGAAAACCTGTTGCTTTTTGCATCAGCCACGTCATGGTGTCAAGAGGGTTGGTGATAACAATCACCAAAGCATCCGCAGCATATTTTTTGATTTCACTAGCAACTTTTTTGATGATATTGGAATTAATTTCCAGCAAGTCATCTCTGGTCATCTCTGGCTTTCTTGCCACTCCGGCAGTTACTATAACTACTTGTGCATCCTCGATTTGAGCATAATCCTGCGTGCCGACCAGACTGCAATCTGAGTTTTCGACCGGCAAAGAGTGACCTATATCCAGCGCTTTTGCTTGCGGCGTGCCTTCTACTACATCAACTAACGCCACGTCAGCCAGCTGCTTTAGGCATATCAGGTGTGCCAGGGTACCTCCGATATTGCCCGCTCCAATTAAAGCAATTTTATTTCGCATAGTTTTTTCTGTTAGGTTGTTAGGTTGTCAGCAAAGTTATATAGCAGCTCAACACCGAATGCCGTTGCTCCTTTTTTGCATATGTCTGTGCCTTCTTTGTTCCATGCTACTGCTGCAATGTCTAGGTGCGCCCACGGAGTTTTGTTAACAAATCTTTGCAAGAACTGTGCTGCCGTTATGGTGCCCGGACCTCTTTTAGCGCTTGTGTTTCTGACATCCGCAACCCCGGAATCCATGAATTTATCATAATGCGGATTCAGCGGCAGGCGCCACAATTTCTCACCGGTTGCTTTGCCGCTTTTGGTCAGCTGATCTGCTAATTCATCATCGTTTGAAAGCAAGGCCGCATATTGACTTCCCAAGGCTATTATAGCCGCGCCTGTCAGCGTTGCGAGATCTATTGTGTATTTTGGGTTGAACTTCGATTGCACATAGTATAATGCATCTGCCAGCACTAGCCTTCCTTCAGCGTCGGTATTGATCACTTCAATTGTCTTTCCTGACATAGATGTCACTATGTCGCTTGGTCTTTGTGCATTGTCAGAGGGCATGTTCTCAACCAGACCAACAACACCGACCGCATTGATCTTCACTTTGTTTAATGCTAGTGCATACATCAGCCCCACCACCGTTGCTGCACCTGCCATATCATATTTCATCTCCTCCATGCCGTTTGCGGGCTTGATCGAGATTCCACCACTATCAAAAGTCACGCCCTTGCCGACAAACGCGATCGGCTGCACAGATGCATCTGTGCCTTGCCAGGACATCACTGCAAGCTTTGATTCCCTAATGCTGCCTTGTCCAACACCAAGCAGGGCGCCCATTCCAAGCGACTGCATCTGCTGCTCACCCAAAATTTCCACTTTTGCGCCAGCAGCAGTGAGTTTTTCGTCTATGATTTGAGCAAATGATTCCGGATATAGGATATTTGGCGGCTCGCTGGTCAGATTTTTGGCTAGAGATATCCCGGCTGCTATTGCTTCCAGCTTTCTGAATTTTGCTTCGACTGTGCTGGCAAAGCCCTTAGCAGCTATAACCGACAGGGACAAATGGTTTTTGTGCTGATTCTGATATTTATCAAAAGAAAAACTTTTCAGTAATGTGCCATAAACTACATGATGAGCTGGCTCCTCCAGTCCGGGATCTGCCAAATATAACGTTGCGTGTTTTATATTTTTTCTTTGGCTCAGTTGGCTATATGCCTGCCCACCAGCATCCCAAGAACTTAATTGCTCGAACTCAGCACTTTTGCCCAGTCCCACAAAAATAATTTTTTTAATACTACCAAGGTATGAGATAAAAAAGGTCAAAAACTCACCCCTTTTGCCCTGGAAGCTGTTAGTTTTGATAAGATCTTGAATGAAATCCTGCTGGTCTTTCAGCGCCTCTGATATATAATCTGTATCTTCAAATACAAAAAAAACCAAAGCCTGGGTTTGTGATTCGATTTCTTCTCGGAATGTTATTTCCATCTTTTTTTGCCTGTCTATTTTTGGTTAATATAAAAAACCCATCGCTACTTTGCAAGTCATTTCTATGCACCAACATGTCACCCTGATTATTCTTATCTCAAGATATTTGTTGATAGGTTTGCTTCAGGAGCAGCATATCCTCCCAAGCTAATTTTTTTTGCTCGGGTCGCCTGAGTAAATATGAAGGGTGGTAGGTGGCAATGAGCTTTATGGGCTGATTGGCGACCGTGTATCGATTGATGTATTCGTGCACACTTCCTCTCAGAGATGCTACAGAGACTTGCTGCTCAAGCAGCGAAACAACTGCCGTGCCACCAAGCAGCAATATGATTTTTGGACATATCAGCGCTATATGTTTTTGTACAAAAGGACGGCATAGCTCAATTTCCTGATCAGAAGGCTTACGGTTGTTCGGTGGACGCCAGAAAACCGCATTGCTGATATAGACCTCACTCCTCTTGAGACCTATTGCACTGAGCATTTTATTCAGCAACGCTCCACTGGCTCCGCAAAAAGGTATTCCCTGCATGTCTTCGTTAAACCCCGGAGCTTCTCCTATTAGCATAATCTTGGAGTTCGGATCTCCATCTGAAAATACTGTATTAGTGGCTGTTTTGCTGAGTTCGCAGCCCTGGAAGCTACGTATGGCTTTTGCAAGGGACGCAAGATCATCACAGCTGTCTGCCAATTCTTTAGCCAGGCCTATCCACTCGCCAAAGCTATTTGGCTGTTCGCTCGCTGGCTTGTCTTGTGTTTTTTGCATTATGTGGTTTTGCGGGCTGTCTTCTAAACAGAAATATACCCCCAGCTCTAGATACCATTTTAGCAACTCAACTTCCATGTTTTTTCTTTCTCTGTTTGAGTCTTTGCTTGAGGAAATATGACATATAGTTCAACTCCTGCTCTGAAAGGTTTTCTGCATCTCTGCTGATTTGCATAGCCAGTTTTTCTGCTAGGTTTGTATCGCCCATATTTACCAGGATTGTTGCCGGCATATTTTTTGCCCATATAGGATAAGATGCATTGGGAAATTTGGCAAGTTTATAGGCCAGCTCCAGGGCGAGCCCATCGTTCTTGAGCTTTGTGCTAGCCAGCATCACTGCCTGCACCATCCACCACCATTTCTCCTCAAGATTTTTCTCTGCGTGTTGCTCCAGATATCTCACGATATATATCACATCTTCTGTCCTCTGCGTGTTGCTATAATAATAGCTCGCAAGTGCTGGCATAAAATTAGAATTGTGATCAAGCTCATCCAACAGAGCAAGCCATTTCCCGAGCTTGTTATAGTCATAATCCTGCAGCGCAGTGAAGCGCCCGAAGCTGTCCCCGGCATTCTGCAGCCGCAGAGCATAAATCCTGAAGTAAGCCTGATAGTCACCAAAAGACAGCAATTTGATTTCATTTATTGTGGGCAGATCTGGCAGCATTGCGAAATTAGGCTTGAAATCTTTGGCATAATACCAAAATAGCATCTGCAAGAATAAGAATATTATTAGTATTTTTTTGTTCATTTTATTTCAGTTTTTTAAGTTTATTTTTTAAGCATAGCCCTTTGCTGGCTAATGCTATAATTCCGGACATTAAAAATTAGCATTTAAGTATAACTAAATATATGCAGGCGCAGTATATCAGATAAAATATATTATAATCTATGAATAACTTCTGCGCGCTGTCCGTGCACTTTTTTTGCATTTAGGCTTAATAATTCTTATCATTTTCCTCCATCTATCTCTATGTTACTTAAGGTGAGTCCTTTTGTGCTGAACAGGCCCAT
>BLZN01000073.1 GCA_014132315.1 Rickettsiales bacterium
ATGGGCCTGTTCAGCACAAAAGGACTCACCTTAAGTAACATAGAGATAGATGGAGAGCGCAATATAAGCGGCAAGATAGTGAATTTTTCTGCCCTCAATAGAGAAATGCCAATCATAAGAATTGGCATAAAAACAGACAATAGTCAGCAAAATTTCTATATCTACTCAGATAAATCTGTCATAAAACCGAGAGAAGCGAAAGAAATCAGTTATAAAATAAAACATTTTCCCAGAGATGCCAAAAAAATAACCGTGGATATAGGAAATTTTTTCGAACTGGCAATGAGATAAGAATTGGATGGGATTTTATTACAATAAGCAGCTAGGGCAAAATTTTTTGCAAGATAGCGAGATCGCGCAACAGATAGTTTCAGCTGCGGGTGACTTAAAGGATTGCAATGTTATTGAGATTGGCCCAGGCTTTGGCATCCTGAGCAAAATAATAGTTAATTATCCGGTAAAGCAACTAATCTCCATCGAGAAGGACAGGCGTTTTGTCGCAATCTATGAAGATTTAATGCAAAAATATGGAGAAAAATGTAAAATTATTAACGCAGATGCGCTGAGCATCGATGAGCGAGAGATAGTCGCAAAACCGGTAAAGATTATAGCTAATTTGCCATATAACATATCAACAATTTTACTATTTAAATGGATAGAGTATATCAATTTTTTTAATAAATTAACTCTCATGTTCCAAAAAGAAGTCGCAGAACGGATCACTTCTAGTCCAGGCAGCAAAAGCTATGGCAGCATCTCGGTGATAGTTCAATGGCTATGCGAGGTGAAATATGAATTTGCAGTGCCGGCCAGGCTTTTCAAGCCGCAGCCTAAAGTAAACTCAGCAGTGATATCGATCATCCCAAGGGCCAAGCCAGCAATAGAGGCGTGCAGAGAAACGCTGCAGAAAATCACTAAAATGTTGTTCAGCCATCGACGAAAAATGCTGAGAGTTAGCCTGAGGCAAATCACCAATTCTGCAAAAGAAGTGTTAAATCAAACCAATATCGAAGAAACTTTGAGGCCAGAAGAGCTCACAATAGAGCAATTCTGCAGCCTGGCCAACGCAATAGACAGGCTAAGTGAGTGAGATTATGTATTCATAGAATTTTTGGAAATGATAGAGGAAGGTACATAGAAATAATTTTATAACTATATTGACATTTAACAAATATTAGTTTGTTATTAAGTTATATAATAAAAAAATTAAAGAGTACATTATGGCTCCTACAAAAAAAGGTTCAGAAAAAGATGTAAGTAGCAATCTTGCAGAAGTTAGAGCAAGCCGATTAGGTCATGTCGCATTACCAGATCTGTCTGTACACTATGCAACATTACTAGTAAAGGCCCTGGCCAAATTTGCAAAGGATAAACTAAATAAAAAGATTATTAAAGAAGCGTTATTATATAAGTGGGAATATATGGACTTATTAGCCCAAGAGTTAGAAGAATGCATTGTAATAGAAAGCCTTATGCCTTTAGCAGCAAAGGCTTAAACAGCTCAAGGATCTGCTCAGTGCATTGTTGAACATAAAAAACAAGAAGAGCTTGCTAAAGAAGCATTACGGAAGCTCGAATACTGAATAAATTATGTATCTTGTGAGCAATAACCTTCAACCTCCAGAATATTCATCAATTCTCTCCACTCGCGTTTGCTCATGCCGCTTTCCTCCGGGGTTGGCTTCTCTCCCTTGAGCATTGTCCTGACTACTGCTATGGATTTGGCAGAAAAGGTAAATGCATTCAGCGAATAATTCAGGAATGCACTGTGCGTAATAGGCGTCCATAGCTTAACTATATCAAGCATCACCGACGCATAAGCTCGGATTTCATATTGGGCATGCGGATCAGCGCGCAGCTTTAAAAAATGCAAGAGATTGTGCAGATCTATTTTCCAATACCACTGCGTATAGTAATTCAGGGTTAGATTGGCCCTGGCCAGCTCCCTGGCAATGTTGCAGTCCAGCATTTGCTCATAATGCTGGTAACAGGATGCAGAATCCTTCTGCAGGATATCTAGCACCAGATCAGCCTTTTCTGCATCAACAACCTCCCCCCGTCCCTGTGCATTAGAGCTAGATTGCTCGGCGATATTTCCCCTATCTGGCAAATAAAATTCCTTATCCAAGACGGAATATCTAGCGGAATATTCATTTATATTAGCAGTGCGATGACGAACCCATTGTCTGGCGACAAATATAGGCAATTTTATATGAAATTTGATTTCACACATCTCAAAGGGCGTGGTATGCTTGTTGCGCATGAGGTAGTTAATCAGGCCGGTATCTTCCCTAAGTTTCTTCGTTCCCTTGCCATAAGAAACACGTGCTGCCTGCACAATACTAGCGTCACCGCCCATATAATCCACTACTCTCACGAATCCATGGTCAAGTACGCGGTAGGGCTTATATAATATCTCCTCTATTTCAGGAACAGTAAATCTTTTGGTTTCACAAATCTCAGCAGACATAAATCCAAATTAAAATTCTAGCCTGATTATAATCTAATCATGTAGGCTTGCAATAGTCCTAATTTCTGACATTAAATATATAATATATTTAACTATTATTTAGATAATAAACTATAGTAAATATTAAATAATATATATTATGGACTTCACAGCAGTAATATTTATAATAATACTGTATATATTATCTAAAAATTAAATAATACCACGATGGTTGATTTGCTCAAAGAAATAGCAAATCAACAGATCAGCCAGATAGTCTGGTTGCTGTGTTTAGCGATAATAAGCATTGGAGTGCGAGGAGAAGACTCAATAAAGCAGCGTAAGAGGTTTTCTTTCGAGAAAAAGGCTTCAGATGAGCTTTTCCTGACCCTGAGCACAAAAAGCCCTATCTTTTTAATCCCGATATGCAATCTTAACGATAAACACCCGTGCATCATCTCCAGATCAGCGATTTTGTTATAGCATTGCACCTGAATACTTTACAAAAAACACAGAAGGATATTGCAAGATGCAGCTCCTCTGATATCGGCAAACCTCCAAAGCAAATTAATTTCTTATGTAGTGCCTTTACAAACCTAGCGGAAAAGCTGGATGGCGCTATAATCGCGAAGCTATACTCCGGCAGAAAAAGGCAAAAAACCCAAAAGCAAAAGGAGGCGCTAGAAAAGCTAGGGCTCCTTTGGAACGAGCAAGGCAAAAAACCCAAGAATTTTTAGGTACAAGACCAGAGCCTGCCTCATTAGACTGATTATAAAATCAACCAAAGGTGCGCAGCCTAATATATAAATAATGAAGATCAATATATTTTAATAATACATGCCCTAGAAAACGCATTCATTGGTTATACCATGGATTTTGGTGGCAGATTCCAGCACAGGGCGCTGAGG
>BLZN01000074.1 GCA_014132315.1 Rickettsiales bacterium
CTCCATCTATCTCTATGTTACTTAAGGTGAGTCCTTTTGTGCTGAACAGGCCCATCCGGCTGAAGATCATGCTGAATTCGCTAGGCAGATTTTCTTGGAAATATGAAGCAATTACAGTTGATATCGACATTACAAAAACAAAAGCCAGAATATTCGTTGCCCAAGAACAAAAACCTGATCTTTGTTTTGAAATCTCAATCTTTTTTGCGTCTTGGGGATACTGCACCCATTGATTTCCGCAGCGCGAGCACTTCACTATTCTGCCATCTGCGTCCATGCTTTCTGCATTGATTGCATACTTGGTGTTGCATTTATTGCACTCTACCAGCATTATCTTAATTTTTTACAAGACTGATATAAATTTTAGTTGAATTTATCTTTGTAGCGCAAGAGGCAAAATAAATATCAAAGACCTAATTCTCCCCCATCTGCTTAGTCGGTTGGGCCGGTGCAGCGGA
>BLZN01000075.1 GCA_014132315.1 Rickettsiales bacterium
GGTATATTTGATTAATTATTGCCTACTTGAGCAAGAGATAATAAACATAGTGTGAATGACTAAAGAAGTGCTAGAAACTATGGAAGTAAGCCAGTCACACAAAACCAAAATTCTATATTTAGAAAGCGACTATATGAAATTTCCCTTTTTGAATATATCGCGGAATTCTTTGGTGTTTAATAAATTATATATAATAATAAACATTAAATGATAAAATGTGAATCCCTTGCTGGATTGCTGTCACTGTAGCATTGTTAGACCTGTTGCTGATGCGTTGCTATAATATGCTTTTAAATTTGTCAGATTGCGCCTATCTATTAGATAAATGTTGCCAGGTAATTCCCAAAAGATAATTAAGTCACATGCATTAAGAATAAAAAATCGTAGGAACCGCATAATCAGCAGCTTCATGTGCTTAAAGCCAATTACCAAACAATTCTCCTGCTAAAGTAATGGATTAGAGATTTCCTGTCATTGACCTAAAAGCTTGCAGTTTGACTCCAGCAGAGCATAGAAATTTCTGCATGCCAGTGCAATCAGGTGCTTTGCCACCTATCTTCCTTTTAGTTAAAAGGAGTTGTGATTATAATATCTGTAACATAAAATTTTTATTTCTGTTCTATTAACAAAGATCAAAGATCATTATCGGATATCTGGAGCAATATATCATATGTTGACCTGGCATTTCTCCCATAATTTGAAGTATAGCTTTACTGCTAATTCAGCTTTATCTATCAAGCATTTACTTTTTCTTCTGGAGTTGATGTATTTAACGAATGATCCATATTTACTATCTTTGCAGCTATCTATTTTGCTGCTATCATCCATACTTATAAATAAGTATACTATGAAAATAGCGCATCTGGAATTTTGCTCTTGGCTAGCTGCTCTTTTGCCAAGGGAAGAGTTAGTGTTTGGTGGAACTGCTGCCTTTGTTTTAACTCTGAGAGCTGTATATGCATAAGCGCATTAAGCTGCCTCAAATTCCTCTAATGCTAAGCTTAGGGTCTTTCTCTGTTGTTGCATTTATCGATTGTGCATATTCTATAATTATTCCAGCTGTGAATATAAATTTCTGATCACATCGGCTTCTCATTGCCTTATCGGGTTTTACTGTAAAATACACTATCGCTTACCGCATAAATCAAGCCTTCTCAAAATAAGCCTAAAGGTCTATTGTGTGGTCACTAAAAATGTTTTTATTACTATTGATTGTATTTCAGCCCATAGCTACTTTGCTCATTGTTTGGTTTGCCTATTGCCAATAAAGAAAAACATCATGGATCTTTTTGGAGGAAAAAATTCTTTGGGAAGGGGCTTATTTTGTATAAAATGCCCTCATGCTTATGTTTTTGGATAATACCTTCCCAAATATACCTTTGTCTTTGAACATTCAGTAAATTTTTCTTAATTTATAAATGATATATGGATATATTTTATTAAACTTTCTCACAGATATATTATGCCAGAAGCCAAGTCATCTTTATTTTCAATAAGCTGATTATCTTTTTTTAAATTATTCGGCAACAGTATTCTTATTTTTTATAATGTTATTAAAAATGGAAGCTATTAAATAGCCTCCAGCGGAGCACAATATAGATATATAGGAAAAATCTTTCCAAGTTATGGAAAAAATCATAAAAGAAATAAATCCAGAAACCATGGATAACAACGCTGCTGGCCTTTGTGGATTTTTTAATATCAATCCAGATATCAGCGGCACAAACAGTACAGAGACGCACAGGCCGTAAGAAAACATTAGAATGCTTAAGATACGTTCGCAATAATACACGGCAATCAATGATAATATACCTATGGCGGCGGTGATAATAACATCCAGAGAAATCAATTTCTGACCAAAGCAGCTGCTTGGAAGCCGAAAATCACAGGCAATATTGTTGCTTATTGCGCACAGCACTGAGTCTACCGTAGACAGAATTGCCAGTATAGATGCTATAAAGATAAACATATATAGAGATGGGCTCAGATAATTTTTGGCAAACAACAGCAATATCCCTTTGCTCTGGGCTATATTAGGCATTTGGCTCCTTGCAAGTACCCCAATTAAAACTGGCATAAAAGCCAGCAATATTATGCCTATGGCGGAGAGTAAGGCGGCTTTGCGGATGGTTTTGCCGGAATCAGCAGCAATAAAACGCTGCACCATATCTTGTTCAATCAGCATATAGCAACAAGGCCAAATGAACCAATTTATCACGGGACCTAGACTTATATCCTGTATGGTTAATAAATTATCTGGAAGATCAAGGGTAGCTAAGGAAAATATTGTGGTAATGCACAGCGCGCAGGCTATAAATATAATTTGCAATATGTCTGTTTGTACCACGGCCTTTAACCCCCCTAAGGATGCATAGGCAACAACGCTGAGCCATATCGGAACAAAAAGTGAGTACTGGCTGATTCCAAGAACATTGAGCAGGTTTTTGATTGCAACGCCTTGCGCTACGGTAATGAAAAATAGCGAGGCACTTGATATAATAGAGGATATTTTTTTGGCCGTAGGGAAGTGATATCTTTTTTCGAAGATTTCTGAGATGGTGGATAGGTTGGCGGCTTTGAGGGTATTGCTCAGACCAAAAGCAACAATGCATAGACCAACCAGGCTACCTAAAGGATAAAGCAAAGCCATAAAACCTCTTGCATATGCCTCGTCAGTGATGCCTAGTACCATCCCACCGCCAATTTGCGTAGCTACTATGGTAAGCGTTAGAAATCCTGTTTTTAACCTCCGGCCGTAAAAATAATATTCTGTTCTGTCTTTTGATGATCTAAAATTGCGTAAAATAATATAAATATAGAAAACTGTCATCAGCAACATTGCTGCAATAAATACAAAATTTTCCATAATAAAGCAAAATTATTTGAACTTAAGTGAGCATAAGAAGATAATCATACTAAATTGGCAAAAATATACAAGAAATATAAAGTCAGACTGGCCAGGTTGACGGAGACTATGAAGATAGAAGCAGAATGGGAGCAAAAGCAATGACAAAATAAAAGATAGTTTATGGGTAATCTCCTTTTGAGTTGCGGGTAGGTTGTGCTTACATGTATATGTACGTATAGGGGTTATAGGTAAAAAGTGTAAAAGTCAAAAAGAACACTGTAGTGATGCGGATCGTCGGCCACAAAGAGATATGAGATGTAAGTAGAAGTTTCATAGGCATCGATTATGTGTTAGTTATCAAGGCTTTCTAAGTTTAAATTTGTCATGGTTATACCTCCTCTTTTTGAGTTGTTATTTGGTCGCCTGATCGTATTTTATCAAGATACTCCGAGGTTACTTGACGAGCGGCGGCTACAAATAAAGCGCCGTAATAGATAGTCGTTTTGTCATTATTAGTCATGCGTATCCTCATATTATTGTTATATTGTTAATATAATAACAACATGAAAATGTTAAGAAGTCAAGTAGTTTTACGTTTACTTTCTTTCCAAATAATATCAAGTGTTTTCTCATCGGTATTGTCATAACTTATAAATTGAAAATATTCGGGATGATCGCGAGCCAGTTGGACAGTGACAGGACCTATTACATGTCGGTAAATACTTTGGGGAGGCAAGTTAAAATCATAATCGTATTTTTCAGAAATTTCTAAATATTTTACAAGCGTATCTACTCCGTCTACTTTTTCGACGACAAACTTGAAATTTTCATCGCGATCTCGCATTGAGACGGAAACACAGCTGCCTGAATAATGTTCATAAATGTCTTTTTTAATGTCCTTTTTATCGGTCATTTAATTACCTGTTAATTTTTATATATTTTTGTTTATATTATTAAGAATGAGTTCTTTTATATGAGATGTTGCATTAGTTAGGTAAATAGTTCTCTCAGAAAACCGCGTTTTACCGTCAAGGTCAGACATATGGACAACATTACGAATATCATATTTGTCGACGATTTCTCTACATAGATCATCTGTAACGAGCCCCAAGTCAGATGTCATAATACATAAGGTTTTACCGTCAAAAGCGTTAATAAGAAAATGAAAACCGTCCTCAAGCTTTTCTACGGAAATAGTATGAGAGGGGGCTTGTTTAATAGCATCCCTGAGGTTAATAGGCTTTGGCTCTTCTCGATCTTCTTCGGGAACGATGTCTAGTCGACATTCTTCAAAAATAAGCTCTCTAATGTGATCGGGAACATTTTCGGTTACATAAATACTACAGTTTGACGGAGGGGAACTATTATCAAAGTGAAGCTTATAAAAATTTTTACATATTTTTCTGCACAAATCTCTACTAAAACGACCCATATCGCTGACCGCTTTATTAGCGAAATCCATATTGCTAACTTCATGTTTAACGAAATGACTCATACCCCAAAATTCTTCTATCGTGATATAGGCTATATATGTAGGAAATTGTTTAATAACTTTACTCACCGTCCCTCTCCCTATTTTGCCTAATTTGCTCACAAACTTCTTCGAGGCATGATCTGCTTCTTTTTTTATAGGTTTCCCAAGATTCGAATGAGTTTCGTAAAGTTTCATAGCATTTACGACCGTATAGTATAGATATCCTACCTCTACTACGTTCGTGCAGTAATTTGGGGGAGCTATGATCTAGAATTAAAGTGTTACTATACTGTGTTATATCTTCTTTTTTGTTTATATTTGACACGGTATATTATTTATGTTGTTAATGTTTAAATTAGAATTATAAAGTTTACTTTTTAGACTATTAACATCCGATATATTAATTTGTCTACTTTTAATTAGACATGCAAATTTACCGCCAGTCAAGGGCATAATCTCATAATAATCCTCGGTATTCATGGCTTTCTTTTCCTTTAGTATTTTCAAAAAATCAATGCCTTTCATTTTGCCTCCTTTGACGACCGCATACTCTTCAGTGTGGTTCCAATAGAGCTTCATACCGGCATAGCTGACTGTAGCTCCTTGTAGCTGTAGTTTTACATCTCCCAGTTCATTACCTAGTTTTATTACGCCCAAGTTAGGTTTGCCCAATGTGTGGATACAATCAGTGTCGCAATATTGAAATTTATCGCGGTTTATATGTATTAAATATTTTAGTAAACATCTCCCGTCCTTGCTGTCCCTGCCTCAAAGCGGCAGCAAAACGGCACTGGAGAATGTTTTTACTCATCATCAGGCAACCTAATATCCCCGTCATCAATGCACTCCGGGTCTTCTGCTATTTCTTCTCTCAGGATAGAATCCTCCTGTTCTATATTCTCTGTTGCATTGTAGATCATGGCAGGTTTGTCGTTTTCTTGACCAAAAGCTTTTTCTATTTCTTGTATTAAGTTGCCCTCTTCTTCAGTTATTGGGATATCCATTGAGCATGGATAGTAGCTTTTTATTGCTGCGAGCTCTAAATCTTCTAAATCTAGCTTTTTTTCTTCGATCTCACGCAGCGCTATAATGGGATATTTATCTTTGTTGCTGCAAGTTACCAGTCTTTTTGTGCCTGCATTCAGATCTTTGACCCTTTGTGTAATTAAAATTACAAGCTTAAAATGATTATACTTTGCACTTATATGGTCTTCGGTTGCTGATTGTATCATGTATAATTGCTCCAGGTTGATAGTGGATCTTTGCTAGAGTAAAAACTTTTTGTTATTTTAGCAAGATATTCTTGCCATTAGCAGCATATGATTTTTATATCTATCAGCGATATGAATTCTAGATAAATCAAGTAACAAAAAAGAGAATAAATTAGGTGCGCTAGAAAGCTGATTTTATAAAATCAGTCAGTAAATTTTTATCGGGTAAACAAGAGTTGCTTATAAATAGAGCCGAAGATGGGTAGTGGATATTCTTAAACCTGGGCTAAATTTTGAATCTAGGGCAATGATTAATAGAGATAAGGTGTCGTTTAGCGCACAAGACAGTTTGAAGCTTGCCTGAAAAAATATTTCAATCCATATATCATAAATGAATATTTGATTATTTAGCTATTTTGATATAAATTTTTAATATAAAATATTATAATAATTAATCAAAGAATAAAGATAAAGAAGATGAAGCTTGCACTGCAACAATCATAAATTTGGCAATGTTTCTTTAATAACCAGAATTATTGTTGTGAGCACTAAAGATGAATAAAAATGCAAAGCGCAATCATTATTTAATAATGCATGTTGCTCTAACTTAAGCTAAAGCTAGCGAGCGAGATTAAAGCAAGGGAGTTGTCTTTTTCTGCTTGCATATATATAACATTAAGATGTTGTATATGCTTGAGGATGCCAAAAAGATATAAACTGAGTAAGCAGAGATGGACAGGGCTCTTTAGCAATGCTGACAGAAACTCAGCCTAAACAGCTAAACTAAAAATCATAATATATAAAATTTACTCCAGAAAACCTATGGATCAATATGCAAATAGACTAGGCCGGTTGCTTGAGCTTTTGAAGCGTGACAAGGTGGATATTTTTATGCTGCCGAACACAGATGAATTCGGCAGCGAATACGTCAAAAACAGTAGAGTTGAATGGCTCACAGGCTTTACAGGATCTGCAGCTACAGTTGCAGTTAGCAGGAAGCACTCAGCTTTTTTCACGGATGGAAGATATACGTTGCAGGCTGAGAAGCAAGTTAACAAAAAACTTTATGACATCCTGCAAATCAACGATTTAGCTAATTGGCTGCGAAAAAACACAAAAAATCAGCAGGTTGCATTTGACGCAAGCCTGTATACCAAAGCGCAGATTGATCGTTATGGAGAACTTATTAAGAATATTAGGCTACTAGACACCAATCCCATAGATGAATTATGGAAAACTAGGACGGCTAAATCTTCGGTTTATTCATATGATATAGAATTCGCCGGCGAAAATAGCGAATCCAAGAGAAAAAGAATAGCAAAATGCTTTGCGAGCGATGCATTGCTCATAACCTCTCCTGATTCTATTTGTTGGCTCTTGAACATCAGGGGCGGCGATCTGGATCATACCCCGCTGGTGTTTTGCTATGCCATTCTATATCAGGATGGCACTGTTGATTTGTTCCTGCATGAAGGCAGTGAACTGAATAATGATATAACGAATATCAGGTGCCATAATTTTGCTGCAATTGATGAAGTCTTTAGGCAAATCAAAGAAAAAGGCCAGTCTATAACCCTTGATCCGTCAAGCAACTCCATAAAAATTCATGATAAACTAGCAAATATTGGCATAAAAATAATCTATGAGGATGATCCCTGCGAAGCTAAAAAAGCAATCAAGAATAATATCGAGATTGCAAATGCTAAAAAAATTAATATTTATGACGGGGTTGCTTTTATTAAGTTTTGGTATTGGCTTGAGCGGCAGCTAGCCTGTGCTGGTCAGCTCAGCGAGATCGACGTGGCGGAAAAATTACTGGAGTTCCGCCAGATGCAACCGTTGTTTAGAGGCCCCAGCTTTAGCACTATTGCAGCATTTGCCGAAAACGGCGCAATCATACACTACAGCCCCACTGAAGCGAGCAACAAGAAGATTGAGGGTAATGGATTGCTGCTAATAGATTCAGGTGGGCAATATCTGGGCGGAACCACTGACATGACGCGTACCATACTTGTAGGCACTCCAACTCAGCAGCAAAAAATACACTATACTCTGGTGCTGAAAGGGCATATAGCTCTGGCAATGGCAAAGTTTCCTAAGGGCACAAGCGGGGCGCAACTGGACATATTGGCGCGTTATTTTTTATGGCAGAACTATCTCAATTATAGTCATGGCACCGGCCATGGGGTGAGTAATTATCTTTCTGTGCATGAGAAACCACCGACAATAAGCCCCAGGGGCACAAAAATACCACTTGAAGCAGGCATGATCTTGTCAAATGAACCCGGGTTTTATCTCTCAGGCCAATATGGCATACGCATTGAGAGTCTCTTGTGCGTGAAAAAGGCAAACAAAGGCTTTTTGTCGTTCCAGACCCTTGCCTGTGCACCCATTGATATGCGACTTATGGAAAACTCACTCCTAAGCCAACATGAAAAAAACTGGCTGAAAAATTACCATGGTTTTGTCTATAAATCTGCCTCTCCTTATATAAGCCAAGCTGAGCAGAGATGGCTATCCCAATTCATACCATTATAAAATTATAAAATATTATGGCAAATTATATTGTTGCAGCTATTGTTGTTGCGCTGGCTTTCGGACTTTTTTTAGCCATTGGCTATATTGGCTGTGCTAGCTATCTTAAGTATTATAGTGGCCCTGTCAGCAATCATTTTGATGGAAAAAGATTTTTTGATCCCAATAGTCCAAATCAAGCTGGTTGCGCATTTTCTGCTATCCTACGTTGGAGACTCACCTCAAGGCCCAAGCCTTGGCCAAAAAAGCTAGAAAATCAGCTTATGGATATACCGCCTGCAAGAGTGGAGGGGGGTGAGCTTCGCATTTCTTTTGTTGGGCATGCAACTATGCTAATTCAAACCGCGGGGCTGAACATTCTCACAGATCCGTTGTGGTCAGAACGGGCGAGTCCGTTTAGCTGGATGGGGCCAAAGAGGGTGATTAGCCCCGGGATTGACTTCGAAAACCTACCAAAAATAGATCTTGTCCTGATCAGCCATAACCACTATGATCATTTGGATATACCTACGATCAGACGTCTTTGGAAAGAGCATAAACCCAAGATTATTGTGCCTTTGGGCAATGACGCAGTCATACGCTCTTACGATAAGCAGATTCAAGTGAAATGTTATGATTGGGAAGATCAGATTAGCATCACAGATGGAGTCACTTTGTCTTTGGAACCGATGCAGCATTGGTCCGCACGCGGAATATTCGACAAAAATAAGGCACTTTGGGCCGCTTATGTCCTTGATACTCCAGGTGGCAAAATTTATTTTGCTGGAGACACGGGATATGGTGAAGGAGAGTATTTTCGGCAAATTCAAAAAAAACACGGTCGCTTCCGCCTAGCGATTTTGCCAATTGGAGCCTATGAGCCGCGTTGGTTTATGCAAAAGGTGCATATCAGCCCAAAAGAAGCAGTGCTTGCATATCAAGACCTAAATGCATCTTTTGCAGTAGCGCATCATTTTGGCACCTTTCAGCTTGCTGACGATGGATATGATGACCCGATTATCAACCTCAAAAGAGCTCTTGCAGATCAAGAGATCACAGCCGATCGCTTTTTGACGATGAAGGTTGGAGAGCATTTTTTTGTGCCGATGGAAAAATAAAAAATAGAGATATGCACTGTTTTAATCAGCTGCTTAAATACTTCTTTTTGATATATTTATTGTATTAATAATATAATATCATGAATTTATTAAGGCATCAAGTTTTACCTAAAATAAGTTTCATAAAACACATCAGGACTAAAACAATCATAATCAAGACCGGACTTTTCTAGAGTTTTAATTTGATTTTTAGTATCTTTAAAAAAATTATAATAAGGTTTCATAATTTTCAGAACTGTTTCAAATTGATTATACGTTTCTTCTCGATGACATTTTCTACCCAATAATTCATAAGATGAAACCTGCACCTTCCGAGCAAAGTGCATTGATTTACAACAATATGATGCTGCATCATTATATACTTTAAGTTCTACATCTATTTCACGACTATCCTTTGTTTTAATTATTTCAGAACCATCAACAGCGGATATAATAATTTTATTGTCTTCCATATAGGATCTCCTTATTTAAAAAACAATATTTCAACGTATAATATTTAATATGTCAAATTTCTATTTGGTAAAGATATTTATATCAGTTAATATATCATATTCATCTTTTGTACAGTCTATGGGCGCTGTTATATCTGAATTATCTACATAAACTTTATCTTGAGCAAGTGTTTCAAGCGCTAAAGTAGAATCCAGGTGATCTTCACCTTTTATATGTCTATTATATTTTTCAACAATCACAGCTTTTTCTTGTTTATTAAACCTTCTAAGAGTTCCTGATTGTACCTCTGGTTTATGTTGGCTTAAAATCTAGATTTACATTTTAGTAATTTTATAGTATAAATTAAATTAGCTTTAAATTTATGCTAAGGTGATATGTCAGAAAAATCTTTAAAATCTCAGGCATTAATTGCTGCTATGAAACAGATCGAAAAGAGCTATGGCAAAGGCTCTATAATGCATCTGGGAGAAAAATTTGCAGTAAAAGTAGAGACTATATCTACCGGGTCGCTGAGCCTTGACGTAGCCTTAGGCATAGGAGGTCTGCCCAAAGGCAGAATAATAGAGATATTCGGCCCAGAAAGCTCTGGCAAGACAACTCTGACATTGCATGCAGTTGCAGAAGCACAAAAAGCAGGCGGTACCTGTGCCTTTATTGACGCGGAGCATGCTCTGGATCCGGCTTATGCCGCGAAGCTTGGTGTTAATATAGAAAATTTGGTGCTGTCTCAACCTGATAACGGCGAGCAGGCCCTGGAGATCATGGATACACTTGTGCGTTCAGGGGCAATTGACATGATAGTTATGGATTCGGTTGCCGCGCTCGTACCCAAAGCAGAAATCGAGGGAGACATGGGAGATTCCCACATGGGGCTGCAAGCAAGGCTGATGAGCCAGGCACTCAGAAAGCTTACTGCCTCTGTGTCAAAGACTGGATGCATAATCATTTTCATCAATCAAATTCGGATGAAGATTGGCATAATGTTTGGCAATCCGGAGACGACCACCGGCGGAAATGCACTGAAATTTTATTCTTCGGTTAGGCTTGAGATCAGAAAAGTTACCAACCTAAAAGAGCAAGATAAGATAATTGGTAATCACGTACGTGTCAAGATTGTCAAGAACAAGCTGGCCCCTCCTTTCAAGCAAGTGGAGTTCAACATTATTTATGGCCTAGGAATCTCAAGGCTTGATGAGATTGTTGATTTGGGCTTAAGCTATGATTTGATTCAAAAATCGGGCTCTTGGTATTCGTATAATAGCGAGAATATTGGTCAAGGGCGCGATGCCGTTATAGATTATCTGAAGGCTGAGCCAAAAATTGCCCAAGATCTAGAAAATCAGATAATGTCAAAAGCACTCCCTGATTACAACAATGATTCTAGCGATGCAACTTTAGAAGCAGCGGAAGCTTAGGGGTTTATGCTAGACGACTGAGTTAATTCGTCATAATTAATAATAATTACAATAATATGTTTTACATCCCCGCTACTGCAAAAGTAAAAGTTGATGCCACTAAGACTGTTAGGCTATGCAAAGATAGTATTAACAAAGTAGCAATATTCTCCACATTATATAACTTATGGTGTTTATTAATTGAATTATCGAGACTCTCAGCATTATCTTACATAGAATTATTCCAAGGCAACAATCACCAAAAAGGTGAGAGTATCAAAATGATATTCTCCTCCCTTTTTTTCGTGTTCTTGGTGCTGATATCTCTGCCTTTTTGCATATTGCTTCCCTTTACATTCTTTTACCATAATGTTCTCTTGCGAATGACCCAGAAGATTTCTGAGTCCTGCAAAATTAGTGAAGAATATCTGGCTAATACAACTGGTATGCCGCTAATTGAGGCGGTTGAAAAGATACAAGAAGGTGAAGATATCACCGAGGATGAGCAGAGCCTTGCGGATTATCTGAAAACAATGGTGAGCGAGCTTGCTGAGGCTGCCTCTAAAACCTTGGCAGCAAACTTCAAACAAACCGTCCTTGAATTGGCTAAAAACCCGGAGGTCAGTGAAGCCATC
>BLZN01000076.1 GCA_014132315.1 Rickettsiales bacterium
CTATTAGTCCCTTTTCACCAAGGTGAACGAATTCATACCGATCTTCTTGAGTCGATGTCTGAACAGACCATCGATGCCTTAGCACTTGCTTGGCACCATGACCACCTTTCCTATCCATCTCATGGCAAGAAAAAACGCTATCATAAACGAGAGAGCACCTATTGGCTGACTTTTTCTGAACTTGACAGTCTAAAGTTCTTCTAAGTATTTGATTTTGAAGGAACTCCAAAACCTAGCCTGCTTTGCCACCCATCTCCATAAGTCATTTATTTTCAATGACTTGGAAATTTTTGGTCTTCCAAATTGGGCGAGACGGCCGAAAACTTTCCACTGTCAAGATCTTGATTCTTCTTAATCTTCGCAGTCCTTAGTGA
>BLZN01000077.1 GCA_014132315.1 Rickettsiales bacterium
ATAGTCATCACCATCATCGGTCTACTGATCGCCTCGGTGATGGCAGGCATGGCACTGGTCAAGCAAACCAAAATCCGCTCTGTGATCTTGGAGATGCAGGAGTTAAAATCTGCGGTGAACACTTTCAGAAACACTTACGAATATCTGCCCGGTGATTTCCCACATGCCTCCTTTCACTGGGGAGCGCAGGCCTGCAAAGCAGAGGGAGCAACCGCGACCTATGGGGCAAATGGGGATGGGGATGATCATATAGGTGCCGGCCCCTTACCAGCACAGGCAAACGTGCGCGACCAAACATTAGAGGCATATGCTGCCTGGTGTCACCTCTATGAGGCAGGGCTGATAAGCAAAAATTATACTCCCTTAAATGCAAATGGCACAACCCCAACGCCAGGAAAGCACGTCCCCAAATCCAGATTAGGCAAAGACGCAGGATATATTACCCTAAATTTGTATCTTGAATATCCCGCTAATAAAGTGGGAATACGCCCGCAAAGCGTAATACTTTGCAGGCCTGGC
>BLZN01000078.1 GCA_014132315.1 Rickettsiales bacterium
GTGCCATGCCTGCCATCACCGAGGCGATCAGTAGACCGATGATGGTGATGACTATGCCCACTTCTATGATGGTGAAGGCCTGTCGATGTAACCTGCTCACTAATTTATAGCAATGTATCATTGGGTGTCCTAATACAAAAATATAATTAGATGTTAATTATGCTAATTTTGAGAAACAAGACTTTTGCTCAATCTTATGTCTTGACTCAAAGCACACATAATTTTGAATATCACATAAATAACTCTAAAAAGATTCCGGAAAATGCCTTTCTTATGGTAAGTTTTCATCTTTATGTAGCACTATCGCGCCAAGCACGCATGCAAGAGCATTACCTTCCAGATTATATGCATTTTCTCCGGAGACAACGCAGCCAGCTAGTGTGTTGCCGTCGTCCACAACCCTATACAAGCCGGTATTAGGTTTACCATCATCTACTTTGTTATCAATAGCATATGCCTGTTTTGGGGTGAGGACTGGAATTGCTATCCAGGCGTTTCTGCCAGGCCCGCAAAGCATTATGCTTTGCGGGCGTATTCCCACTTTATTAGCGGGA
>BLZN01000079.1 GCA_014132315.1 Rickettsiales bacterium
AGGGCTTCTGGAATGTCACTAAACAGCGCCCACATTTCCTCGCTACTCTTGAAATATTGCTCCTTGGAAAATCTGCGCCTATTTTCTTCTGAAATGTAGGTACCCTCTGTAATACACGACAGAACATCCTGCGCTTCATACATTTCTAGGTTTTCAAAATATACATCGTTTGTCGCAACCAGGGGGATATTATGTTTATAAGCCAGATCTATCAGTGTATTTTCAATTTCTTCTTTATAGCTGCATCTTTGCAGTTCTATATATAAATTATCAGCAAAATTATCAGTCAATATCTGCAATATATTATCTATTCTGCGGTCTTCTGCTAATCTCTTGGCCAATATTCCTTCCAATCCTCCAGTCAGCAGGATCAAGCCGTCATTGTGCTGGGCTAGGGTTTTTAGGCTGATATGGGGCTTAGGTTTGCGGTTTTTGAATGCGTGGCTAGCTAGCTTGATTATATTGTCATGCCCTTGCTGATTTTTAGCCAGCAGAAGCACCTGATCAAGCTCTGCATTTGAGCTATCATTCTCTATATTACTGATGTTGAGGTTACAGCCTATTATGGGCTGCACTCCTTTTTTTATAGCTGCTTCTGCAAACTCCAAAGCACCAAATAAGTTATTGTTATCAGTTAGGGCAATAGCGGGCATTTCGTGTTGGCAACATAAGCCAATCAGTCTCTCTATTTTTAAAGAGCACTCAAGCAGCGAATATGAGCTGTGTGCCCTCAGGTGTACGAATGTTTTCTGCATTGTCTGTTTTGTTCAGCTATTCGGTTATTTTATTATCTTGTTCAGTATAGAATTGTTTTTGGGTTTTGCTAGCTATATTTTTAGGTTGATGGCTTTTGGATTCTCAGTCTAGCTCATCTGAGAGCGCAGCATATTTGTAATACATAAATTTTTACAATTATAATATTTAAGACCTGAATATTATATCACTGTCTCTTATATACATTTCCGAACCCACGAAGCGCTCATGAATCTTGTATTGCGGCTTCTGCCTGAAAAAAAAAAAACCCTTATTCGTATCTTCTGTCTTACGTTTCCAT
>BLZN01000080.1 GCA_014132315.1 Rickettsiales bacterium
ATTTCAAGAGTAGCGAGGAAATGTGGGCGCTGTTTAGTGACATTCCAGAAGCCCTGGAGAATAGCCTGCTGATTGCCCAAAGGTGTGCGGTCAGGCCCTTCAAGGGCGAATTCTTGCTGCCCCATATTCCAGATGCAGAATGCGAAATCAGAATCCAGGCTAAAGCAGGCCTGGATGAAAGACTAAAAGAGCTGATCTATCCTGCAGGTGCCGGCCAGGCACAACAAAGCGAAATGATGGAAGAATATTCGAAGAGGGCTTCTGGAATGTCACTAAACAGCGCCCACATTTCCTCGCTACTCTTGAAAT
>BLZN01000081.1 GCA_014132315.1 Rickettsiales bacterium
GGCTCCCATGTTTACCATAAAAATATTTTCTGCCTACTATAAAAAGAAGCGGGGTCTTTCGCAGCTCATCACATAAGTTCAAGTCAATTTTTTTGTCTGGGCCAGTTTTCATGTTAATAAAATCAATGGCATGATCGGAACGATCATTTGCTATCAACCAATGTAATATGGCATTAAGACAAAAGCTACAATTTGCAGCTGGCCTTAGATTTTTTTCTGTAGTTTCGCTCCAATCAATACAGACTCTTTGATTGGGATCAGCCCCCATAATTAACATTGCTTGAATACAATCTGAGACTCTCTCTTGCTCGCTTTCGTCAAGCGGTCCATTGAATGGGCAATAAAAATCCCTAGCAACCTCCCGAAATAAAAACGATGTATATGTTTGACGTTCTTGGATTATGACATCTAATTTCTCTTTGTTTTTTTGAAGAAAATCAGTAAAAACCTCTAATTTTATTGCTCCTTTTATGTATTGGTCATAAAGACTAATAGCCTTCTCAAAATCTTTGTTGTATCTTAGAGGAGCTGGATGTCTGGAAAACCATTTTTGCATAAAAGCCGGAAACCATTTGTACATAAAAGCCAGAAACCATTTTTTTATAAAAGCCCATATTTTTTTTATCAAAGCACTTATTTAAATAAATATACTATCTTTAGTATAAACAATAAAGTTAAAATATGCAAAGAAATTAATATCAAAGAGTCATTAAGGAGCATTCAGCTGCTTACGAGCGCCTTGAGGCACCTACCATGACTGAAAGATGCAAAATTCTGAGGTGATTTTTCGAGAAACTACAACTCAAAGGCAAGGAATTACGATATGTTATCCGATGTACGCACTACGAGACAGCAAAAAAATAAAAAAGCAAGAGCTAGCTCGGTGAATAATATCTTTTGCAAACTTTTCTGAAATTGCATCAATATAATTTAAATCTACTTAGAAGGACCTCTCTCTCTTCATTATGCCCTCCGATAAACTCTGCTCGTATGCTCGATTCTTCTAGCGTTCCTGGCGTTCCTAGCTCGTTCTGCTTATCGAGTATTAGCTGCCTTATTTGCTCTGCGTTTTGGTTTGCTTCTGGTGAATTTACAGTAGTCTTCTGGATAATATCATCAATATCATTTGGATATATTTTATAGATTATAGCACGAGACTCATCATAAGATAAATCCAGCATATCTATAGGTTCTTTTTCTAAATTATTTTTTGCTTTTAGTGATTGAGAATTAAGGGTGCTGCTGCTAAGCAATGCTTTTACGGCATCAACATCTCTTTTGACACAAGCGATATGCAAAGGAGTATTGAAGTGTGCAT
>BLZN01000082.1 GCA_014132315.1 Rickettsiales bacterium
CAGGAGAAGGCATAATACACGACAATAATACCGACCAAGATATATCTGTATATGTACGAGGGGACGTAGAATATTGTGCTGATGGAATTGAGTGTAAAGACGCTAGAAATGATCTTATAATACTAAACAAAGACAACGACAGACTTGTGTCGCGGCTCGAGAACGATATTTGGGAGGCATTGCCGTTTCTTATTGATGCAAACTCATCTAAGTATGTTTGTCTCTTTGGTGTATATGAAGATCCAGATGGTACTTCCACAGTTAACGTAGTTGCTCAGTTTACCGGTATATTTGATTAATTATTGCCTACTTGAGCAAGAGATAATAAACA
>BLZN01000083.1 GCA_014132315.1 Rickettsiales bacterium
AAATACATGTTTATTGTGGGGAGTTGCTAAATCATTTATATCTTATAATGCAAAAAAGTCTATTAGCACAAAGGATTGTATTCAAGTAATGTTAGAGCTTGGGGCTGATCCTAATCAGAAAGTGGGTTTATATAGTTACGGCAATACTGTATTACATTGGTTGATAGCAAATGATCATCCTGATTATGCCATTGATTTTATTAACATGAAAACTGGCCCGGACAACAAATTTGACTTTGAAATAATGGATAACATGACTTTTAAAACCCCGCTTCTTTTTATAGTAGGCAGAAAATATTTTTATGGTAAACATGGGAGCC
>BLZN01000084.1 GCA_014132315.1 Rickettsiales bacterium
GGGCTGAGGATGAGCTGGAAATAATAATAAAAATGGGCTTTGCGAGCTACTTTCTGATTGTCTCGGATTTTATAAAATGGAGCAAAAACAATAATGTACCTGTGGGCCCGGGGAGAGGATCAGGAGCGGGATCTGTGGTGGCATGGGCGCTCAAAATCACAGAAATTGACCCGCTGCGTTTTGGTCTGTTCTTTGAGCGATTCCTCAACCCAGAGCGCATCTCAATGCCAGATTTTGATGTGGATTTCTGCCAAGAAAAGAGAGATTTGGTGATTCAATATGTGCAAAAAAAATATGGCAAAGACAGAGTGGCGCAGATAATTACTTTTGGAAAGCTACAAGCAAGGGCGGTCCTGCGGGATGTGGGCAGAGTACTGCAGATGCCCTATTCGCAGGTGGATGACATATGCAAAATGATCCCAAATAACCCTGCTAGACCTATAACCCTGCAAGAGGCAATAGATCTTGACAGTGGCATACGAAAAACAATGCAGAAGGACGAATTAATCGAAAAGCTTTTCAGCATAAGCCTGCAGCTGGAGGGGCTTTATCGTCATGCCTCAACGCACGCAGCAGGAATAGTGATCGGCAATAGGCCGTTGCAAGAAATGATACCGCTATATTTTGACGAAAGTTCAGACGCGCTGATCACACAATATTCAATGAAATATGTGGAGCAAGTGGGCTTGATCAAGTTTGATTTTTTAGGCCTAAAAACACTCACCACTATAGACAAAATATGTATTTTGCTAAACGAGAGAGGTGTTGATATCAACATATCTAAAATACCTCTGGAAGACGCCAAAACATTTGAGGTGCTTTCTGCAGGAGATTCGGTTGGAGTGTTCCAACTAGAAAGTATAGGCATGCGTGAGACGCTTAAAAAGCTCAAGCCAGATAAGATAGAAGATATCATCGCCCTGGTTTCTCTATATCGTCCCGGTCCGATGGACAACATACCGCGCTACATAGCGCGTAAGCACGGACAAGAACAGGCGGATTATTTGCACCCAATGCTAAAGGAGATACTAAAGGAGACTTTTGGCGTTATTATTTACCAGGAGCAGGTGATGCAAATTGCCCAAAAAATGTCGGGCTACAGTCTGGGTGGCGCTGACTTGCTCAGAAGAGCAATGGGCAAAAAAATTAAAGCAGAGATGGACAAACAGCGCGAAATATTCGTTGATGGGGCAGTAAAAAATGAGGTCAATAGGCAAAAAGCAACCGAAATTTTTAATCTAGTAGACAAATTTGCCGGGTATGGATTCCCAAAAGCGCACGCAACTGCATATGCAATTATTTCTTATCAAACTGCCTATTTGAAGGCTAATCACACCAAGGAGTTCATAGCTGCTTCGATGAACCTTGATATAAACGACACAGATAAACTGCGTATTTTCATACGCGAGGCACACCTCCATAACATTAAGGTACTGCCGCCGGATATCAATAAATCCAATGCAGAATTTTCAATCGAGGGCGATTCAATAAGATATGCCCTGGGTGCATGCAGAAATGTTGGTATTGCCGCAACTGAGCATATAGTAAAAGAAAGAAAAAAGAACGGCGAATTCAAAGATATCTTTGATTTTTTAAGTAGATCGAGCAGTAAGGCAATCAATAAAAAGCTAATAGAAAATCTAGCTAAAGCTAATGCATTCGGCTCAATTCACCAAAATCAGGCGCAGATAGTAAATAATATGGATGTTCTCATAAAATATTCCGGCCTGGCACAAAAAGAAAACAACAGCTCACAGGCCAGCCTATTTGGTGGGGAAACTGAGCTTAGCAAACCTCAGCTCAGTGAGACTCAATATTGGAACACAGAAGAAAAACAGAAATACGAACGCGAATCCATCGGCTTTTATCTTACTGGCCATCCTCTCGATAATTATGATCTCACAAAATATAACATAACTCTGGCAAAGGATGTTAATAGTGCTGTTGCTGATCAGATCAACCTATGCGGGGTAGTAGAGAGGGTGAAAGTGCGCTCAACCAGGAAAGGCAGATATGCAAACTTGGAGCTCTCGGACTGTTCTGCAAATTTTAATGTCACTATTTACAACGAAGACCTCCTATCGCAAAAATTCCTTACAGAGGGCAATATTTTGTTTTTAAAGGCTAGCATAAACAGAACGAGCGAAAAGACAGGGATAACCGCAATCAAGATTAGATCCTTAGAAGAAATTATGACTCGTGCTAATAATCCTAATAATCAGATGATTATATATCTATCCGAGGATGCTGACATAAAAAAACTCCACGAAATAATAAAAGAGAATGAGGGGCTAATCGAGGTTCGTCTTAGAATAAAGCTACCAAAAGATAGAATGGCAGAGGTTGGGATAAAACATAAGGTTTCAGCAGAAGCTATTAATAAAATAAAAGAAATTAGCGGTGTTATAGATGCTTGGCTCAAAGAAAACGCCACTGCGTAAGGATTTATCATCCGCAAAAACATCCGTCCATATCTCTGAGCTATCTGGCAAAGCGCTTT
>BLZN01000085.1 GCA_014132315.1 Rickettsiales bacterium
GCCTTCTTCAAATGCGTGTTTGTATCTCTCGTAGTCCAGCTGCTGGTGGGTGTACGGCGTTTCTGCATCAGCATATAAGATCTTGCTAAATCCCAAGATGTCTCAAGCCAATAAGCCGCCTCAGAAATAAAATTCTCAATCCGCTTAGCCAACAGCCTTGGGAGCAAAATTCCTAGAGGCGAGCAAGAAGGGAGGCTAGTAGATAGCCAATATAATAAACATAATGATCCTTAGCAGCTGTGCTGCCTCTGAGATATGCAGGCGCGGCATCAAAAATTTTGGAAGATTTATAGAAAAATGACAACTTGCTCACATCTGAAATCTTGCAATTACTCTTGCCAGCGGAACCGCGACCTGGCTCTTCAGCTTACCAGCTGTCAATATAGCCCTATTATTTAATTTTTTAACATTTGACAATATATTTTTTATTAATTTATAAAAATTTGTGCCAGACACCGTAATTAAAATAATACGCATATTTTATCTATATAATTTGTTATTAGGGTCTCTTCTGATAGACTCTGCTAGTATGTCCCCAATTTTTTTTGGCTTTTCTAGCTCGTTCTGCTTATCGCGTATTAGCTGCCTTATTTGTTCTGCGTTTCGCTCTGCTTCTGGTGAATTTACAGTACGCTCCTGGATAATATCATCAATATCATTTGGATATAATTCATAGATTATAGCATAAGACTCAGCATAAGATAAACCCAGCATATCTGTAGGTTTTCTTTCTAAATTATTTCTTGCTTTTAGTGATTGAAAATCAAGGGTGCTGCTGCTAAGCAATGCTTTTACAGCATCAACATCTCTTTTGACACAAGCGATATGCAAAGGAGTATTGAAGTGTGCAT
>BLZN01000086.1 GCA_014132315.1 Rickettsiales bacterium
AAAAGGATCATGGCACCATCCTAGATTTTCTCTGGTTGCGGCTATCTCATCTGCCCCGAGCGGAGCGCCATGCGCCGCGGCACTACCAGCCTTGGCCGTAGCACCCTTGGCAATAATAGTATTGCAGCAAATAAAAGATGGCTTATCGGAATGACATGCCTGTGTTAAAGCCTCATTTATAGCGCCGAAATCATGCCCGTCTGCAGAATAAAAATTCCAACCATAAGACTTAAAACGCAGCTCATAATCATCTGATATAGCGAGGCTCGTTGATCCATCTATTGAAATCTGATTGCTGTCAAACAACACAATTAATTTATTGAGTTTCAGATGTCCAGCCAAAGAAGCAGCCTCGTGGGTTATCCCCTCCATAAGACATCCGTCCCCTGCAATGACATATGTGCGGTGATCCACTATTTTGCTGCCAAATCTTTGGTTTAGCATCCTTTCTGCAATAGCCATCCCAACTGCATTGGCAAATCCCTGCCCCAGGGGCCCTGTGGTGGCCTCAATGCCCTGCACTAGGCCATATTCCGGGTGACCTGCTGTCTTTGAGTCCAGCTGCCTAAATTTTTTGATTTCATCAATATCAATCGACTTATAAC
>BLZN01000087.1 GCA_014132315.1 Rickettsiales bacterium
ATAAAAATTGTTTCGGAAAATCCTTATATATTAGCCAAGGACATCAAGGGTATTGGCTTTCTCTCAGCCGATACCATTGCTAGAAACTTGGGCATAGAGCCGAACTCTGTGATCAGGGCCCGGGCAGGAATCAACCACGTGCTCCTGGAGGCCACTTCTGAGGGGCATTGCGGGCTACCAAAAGAGGCTCTTATTTCCACGGCAAAAGAATTACTGGAGATTGACGAAGAAATTTTGCAATCGGCAATCCAGAAAGAGCTAGAGGCAGAATCTATTACTGCCGATACGATAGAGGGCATAGAGTTTATATTCTTAACCGCATATTATATATATGAGAAAAATATAGCACATAGGCTCTTGGCGCTAAAAGAAGGATCAAGGACACCAAAAAATGCTCAAAACACTGTTAGTTCAGTGGAGAAAAAACTGGGCATAAAGCTCGCAGCCGAACAGAAAAGGGCAGTAGAGAAGGCTCTAGGAGCAAAGGTGATGGTCATCACCGGCGGTCCTGGCACAGGAAAAACCACCATCATAAATGCCATACTCGCCATATTGGAATCCGAGCAAATCTCCATCAAGCTCTGCGCGCCCACCGGCAGAGCAGCAAAGCGCCTGGCAGAAAGCACTGGCCATAAATATGATTCCACGACCATACATCGTTTGCTGGAAACCGACCCTGCGCACGGGGGATTTAAGCGCAATGAGGAGTGTCCGCTGGAATGTGATTATATAGTAATCGACGAGGCTTCAATGGTGGATGTAGCTTTGTTTTATGCTTTGCTGAAGGCAATGCCGCCAAAAGCTGCCTTACTGATGGTCGGAGATGTTGATCAGCTACCGTCGGTTGGCGCCGGGCAGGTCCTGGCTGATATCATTGACTCCGGCGCATTTGCAGTGGCGCGGCTGACCGAGATATTCCGTCAGGAAAAAGCCAGCAACATCGTTGCAAGCGCCCATCTGGTTAACAAAGGCTTTGTTCCGGACCTGGAGCATAAGCAAAATAGCGATTTTTATTTTATTGCCGGCAAGGAGAATAAAGATCTCAGCAATGACATTATGCAGAAATTGCTCTTGATAGTTAAAGAAAGAATTCCGGCTACGTTCGGCCTTGATCCAATGAAGGATATACAGGTGCTTTGCCCTACGCAGCGTGGCGGTCTGGGAGTACGCTCTATGAACATAGAGCTGCAGAAAGCCCTTAATCCCAGCAAGCATAGTATTGTCAAGTTCGGGCAGAATTTTGCCGTAGGTGATAAGGTTATGCAGATGGAAAACAACCATGATAACGAAATATATAACGGTGATATCGGTTTTATCAGGAATATCAACGAGCAGGAACAAACAGTGATGATATCTTTCGATAGCCATGAGGTCACTTATGACTATGGTGATCTTGACCAGATTAACCTGGCTTATGCCACCACTATTCACAAATCCCAGGGATCGGAATATCCGGCTGTGGTGATTCCTCTCACCATGCAAAGCTTCATGATGCTAAAGCGCAAGCTTATTTATACCGCGATCACCCGAGGCAAAAAACTGGTGGTTATGCTCGGAGAGAAAAAGGCCCTGATTATGGCAATTAAGAACATCAAGGGAGAAAAGCGTCATACTAAGCTGAAGGAGTGGATACAGAAAGATTGATTTTGGTAGACATGAAGCCAAAAAGGTATTTACAATTTACATAAAAGTATATATATAATAAATATTATTGGCATAAATAATAGAGTAACTTATTAGGGTAAGATATGAATAATGTAATATATAGGGCTCATAAGAACAGTGATAAAAGTTTTTGTATTGATGGGCTGGGCTCATTGATTTTAATGCAGATATACGAATTGCTCAACAGGAAATATCATGACAACCAAAGAGAGGCTGATTTTGGCTTCACCACAGCTGCACCAGTTATAACACAAGAAGGTATTTTAACAGAGAAATCTAATAAAGAGGATGCTGTTCGTGTTATTGATCCGAGTCTAATTCAGCGTGGCACTCGCATTGTCTTTTGTGATTGCCACCCTGAACCCAAACACGTTGAAGATGATGGGTCTTTGCGTTTAATAGGCAAAGATAGCGAATATCATAAAGTTTCTATTGAATACGTAGACCATCATGACAGCGTAAAGGAAATTTTGAGAAAAGTTAAAAACAGTCAAGATTGCACTTCCATTCCTGATGCGAACATTCCGGATCAAGAGCTTGCCGAGATATTGCGGAAAACTACAGGATGTTCCTTGGCGGCAGTGAAGCTGGTGGATCTTGTGATGGAGCAAGATGAGAAACTTAAAGAAGCTTCATCATCAATGACCAAAGACAAGGATACACAACATATGTCTTTGCAAGAGGAATCGTATAAGCAAAAAGACACGGAATCAAAATACACTGGTATTTTTGATACTATGAACAAATTAGCAGAAATGATTAACAAAGAAAGTGTACTACAGAATGAAGAAAGTGTATCGCTGAAGGATATTTTTACTAAAGAAATAATAGATGTATTTGCGACTATATCGGCAATAGATTTATTCAGCTTGGGTGCAGTGAAGGAAAGCAAAGAATTGCTGGATTCTACAAAATTTAAACATGATTTGCTGCAAGAAAGTGAAAAAATCATACAAAATTTGTCTGATGAGCTAAAGCAAAAATATCACATTACAGCTCAAACTGCGCTGCTTAATGTCATAGAGCAGCATGTTAAAGACGTGGGGATGAAATTCTTCTGTAATAAAGCTTCCAAAGAGACTTTGGCAACAAAATTCTCTCTGGAAGAGGAAAAACTTAAAAAAATTCTAGAAGAATTAGGAAAGGTCAGGATTTCTGAGGAGTACACAAAAACACTGGGAGATAAATATGGAATAGTCAAACTTGCAGATAAGCTATACCACACTTCAAAAAAAATAAACCTAAAACACAAAGAAAAACAGGAAGAGCCGCAAATAACTGTAATATATATGCCGTTTTCGCCCAGCTCCGGATGTGATAAAGAGCTGCTAGAAGAGCTTGCTTTCCTTGAACCTGAAGAGCGCGAAAAATTTGCAGGAATGGTAGAAGGCGGCGCGATCCGCGAGGTAGAGCCAATAATACAAAATATAATTGAGCGAGTGCAGCAAGAGAATAAACTGAAAAAGAATGACAAGGTGTTGGTCGTTATGGAAGGCAAAACAAATGTCAGCCTCCGCGCTAATTTCCCTATGATGAAAGATGGAAAGATGACTTTGGAAGGATATGACTTCGATGGATATGGTGGACATCCTAGTGCCTGTGGCTGCGCTCAAGGTAATAAAATTGTAAAGCAAATAAGAGAAGCGGTAAGAGAAGAACGTGGGCCGTCGAATAGTAAAATAACAGACGCAACCAGCTCTATTGATAATATAGCAGCAGGGGAGCGCCCGGTTGAGGGAGGAAATAAAGAAGAAAAGTTGATGATTATTGCTTAGGGTAGCTCCTTAGATGAGGCATCTAATCTTAAAAATATCGATCTTTTGAAGTTAATATATTCCATTGCTTCTTCTGAAAGCACTGTGTTTTTGTTGATTTTATACTGAGCAAGCTGCAGTTTGGCTTGCTCAGAGAGCCCAACATATTTCTTCCTGATAGAATCTGCAACCTTTTTTATACTTATTGGCAACTTGTTGATTCTCTCATCTATTGTCTTCTCCGGCTCCATTTCTTGCATCAGAAGAGCCACCTGCATCTCCACAGGCAGCATGGATTGCTTAATTTTCAAAGCTTGTCTCTGGGCAATAAACTTGTGCTCTTCTTCGAAGTCAGCATAATGCATCTTGATATTATAGAGCTCGCTAAGGTTCTGCGGACTGAGCAAAGGGTAATATTTTGCACTGCCCACATATTGTTTGAGTTGCGCGCAGAAAACGCTAATAGGCAGGCTAAATGGTATAACAGTTACGCCTAATAACTCTGGTGGATTCT
>BLZN01000088.1 GCA_014132315.1 Rickettsiales bacterium
CTGCGGCTCCTCTATGTCGTCAGCCATAGCGATGTTATCTGGTGCAGCAGCGTGCGTACCCAGGGGTATATCAGAATCATCACCTATATCATAGCCATCTGGCAAATCAAACGCTTCAAAGTTATCAGTACGTCTAAGATTATCATCAGAATCAGTGGAATCATCAGAATCAGTGGAATCATCAGAATCAGATTGCAGAGGATGATCTGCTGATTCGTCGTCCAGCTCATCTAACCTCTGCAGAGCTTCCTGGGCTTCTAATTGCTGCAGAGCTTCCTGCGCGCTGCCCCGCGGCTGTGGAGGCTGTTCTTCGTGCCGGGAGGGCTCATCTAGGTCAGGTCTGTCTTCAGGCTCAAGCTCTTCCGGCGGTGAAGGTGGAGGCTGCACTGTAGGGGCATTTGCATTTCTACTGACAATAGGCTGATCGCCATCTGGCCTGTCATCCGGAGGATTATCATCCCCTCCACCTCCGCCGCCTCTTCCATCATCATTCCTATCTCTATCATCATCTCCTCCGCGTCTTGTATATAAATCTGAATCATCTTTTCTTTTCAGATAAGGAAACATTACAGCTTCCATGTGGCGCCTGTAGTTCCACTTGTGATCACCGTGGAGCTCCTCAGCATCCATGGCTCTTAAGCTAGACATCGCTTTCAGAGACGCCAAATCCGTGAGTGTTTTAGCCCTGCCTTTGGCATATTCAAGGCTGCCTCCCATGGCATCTTGAGCAGCGTGCAGAAATTTGTATTTCTCATCCTTTTCGAGTGCGTCCTTGATCCTGTTGCTTACGCTATCGCTAGCCCCGGTTGCTCTGTGCATCATATCTCCTGCCAATCCTGCAGTTGCGCCAGTCCAGAGCGCCCTGCTGACTTTATCTTTAAGATCAACCACCTTATCTGTTTTGGCGCCTATCCAATCTTGAGCTCTACCGATAGTAGCACCCTTCAAAAGGTCAGTAAATTGATTTACCAAAGGCATACCCGCACCAACAACAGGTGCGAATAAAGAGCCGCCCGAGATGAATCTTCCCACTGCCTGCACCGAGCTCCTTAGCGCAGAGATTATAAACGCAAATAGCAATAGATTAAATAGCTCAGGCACATAGAATACATCACCAAAAAAGTATACGCTACTGCTAAATATTGCATCAATCCGGTCTTTATCCGCCACTGGATGAAGATATGGTATATCCACATATCTCTCCTCATGAACCTTATATTCAGGTGGCACAGGTATTACAGCTTTTGTCTCTGGAACGTCATATCTTTTTTCTGAAAAGCCTAAAGATCCTGCAGCTGGTATGAAATTTGTATAGCTAGCACGATCGAAAAATCCCCAAATAACTTTCTTGTAACTTCGGCCAGGAACCCAGCCCTCAAAAGTATATAAATTCGTGCAAACATCAGTATAAAAGAGGCAAAGACGAATCTGGAACCAGCCCCTGTCGCAAGTTACATACCCCAAATTTCTATATATGAAATTCATTATCACTCCAAAAAAGAATGAGAGCAAAGAAAAACTCAGCACTGCCTGAAAAGCAAAACTGGCCATCTGAGTTATCCAGGCATCAAAGATGTTGCGTAACGGCGCAGCAAATAATATTGCTAACAGGCTGATCGGGAATATTATTATCACTACAGAAACAGCAACTAATGCCACCAAGTAGGCTATAAAAGCTATAGCACAACAATAAATGAAATACATAATTACTAAGAATAATATAAGAAACCACAGGAAGCCTAAAATATTGGTTAGAAAGATTGAGGAAATTTTGGCCCAGGTTTTTGAGCTAAAAAGGCTTTGCGTTATAAAGTTATCCATGAACCTAAAAGGTTTCTCCAAGTCATAACCAAAGTTATGGCTATTTATTACAGCAATCACCTGGTTTGTGCCTTCAATGAACAACACGAAAAAATGATCATAAAAAAACTCCCAGCTGTTGGGCTGGATTAGTTGCAGAACTATCGCAATCTTTATGATGCGCACAATGACATCAGATTGCTTCTGCTGCACCATTCCAACCAGATATGCTATGCCCGTAAAAACAATAAATAATATCAATATAGTTTTAACAAACTTAATATATTCATTGTCCGAGGTAACATTTTTAAAAATTGTTTCGGCAGCGCTTAGCAATTTATCTGTAACTAATTTTCTTACATATTCAAATATTCCAGCACCCTCAGTCGGATCATAGATGCCCGCAATAAAAGTAACTTTGTATTCACCCGCATTATCATAATAATATCTATCCAATATCTTGAGGTAAATTTTCCAACCCTCCTCAATAGTAATTTTATTGCCAGTTGCCGGGTCTGTTGCATCTTTAACATCCCAAAAAAACTGTCCAATCCCATTCTCACCATCTGCATAGCCCACGTGCCTAGTTGGCGAAACAGGAACACGCATTGTATCTATATTTCCATTGGGATTGGGGTCATTCGGACGTTTCAGCAAAATATACAGACCATGACCATTTTTAAACCAGCACGGAGTATCAGAATGTTTGATTTTTTTGCACTGCGCTGTGCCACCATTAACTTCCTTCGTAACATTGTCATATTGATCGCACACCTCAGATTTTTTGGGTGTAAACTTATCAGGATCCGCATTATCGTCATATACTTTGCTTACATCCACAGCGCGCCCATCATAAATAACCTTACCTTCGTTGCCTGCCCACGCAGTCCACATTCCATCTACTCTAATTATCATATTCTTTCCATTAGTGACAAAATCTGTCTCGTGCCATCTTATCACCTGGTTAGCATTATTATAATCTGTTGTGATTGAGGGATTGTCCTCGCCGGAAAACTTACTGCTGCCTTTGGCAACATACGCATTGACTGTAGCTTTTTTGCTCCCAAAATCATCCGGAGCTATGCAGCCTCCGCCGCCACCGCAGCCCGCAACAGAGAAAAGCGCATGCGCTAGTATGTAAAATTTCAATATTCTAAAAATTATATTTGATACCATTTCTATAGTTAGAACATAAAATTAGCCACCCTTAACGCCCGCTTATTGAACTAAAGATAATTTAAGAATTAGTTGAAAGCTCCTTAAGGTTTTTTTCCTGGATCTCCCTTACTAACTACATTAATTGCGTCAGTCCTTTTCGCTTGATCACCCTCCCCTCCTGTAAATTTTACGTCCGCACGCTTCTGCGACGCTTCTCTGTTAGCGTGATAACGCTCAAACATAGAGCGCGAATCTTGCCTGCGAGCTCTGCTCTCGTCGTCCATACCAACCACAGATTTCAGTTGATCAACAGCCTGCATAGCGGCACCAGGTATGGACATAGAACCCGGCAAGAATCCAAACATAGACATGACCATGGCTTGAGCAATCTCAACAAACTTTCTCATAACATGCACCATGATCACAAAAGTTATGCCGCCAACAATAGTCACGGGCAGACCAAAGAATTCGCCATCCTGAACATTTCCACCTTGCTCAAAGCCAACCCGATCCTCTATAGAATGCCCACCAAAGCCCATGGGAACGAAAAATTTTATGAAACAAAAAGATTTGAATTCTCCACCAAAATTCAGCTTGATCAGGCAATCAGCACAGGCACTAAAATTGAATAATTCCTGCAGAATTATTCTCATTATCTGGTTGATAAAAGCAAGCGCAATAAACAATATCAGGGGCTGCACTATAAAACTGAGCAGCTGCTTCAGCCAATTCTGAAAAAGTTTCATCGTTTGCTTGAACAGAATAAAGCTCAGGAATATAGGCGCAATGGACAGAAGCAGAGCAACACCCATTATCGCCATAAAATAAAGCATTATGAAGGTAAACATGGCGCCGAAGTAATAAAATACTCCCCACAGGATGATCGCAAACATCACCCAGCCCACCGGGCCTGCAAAGATCAAACTGATTAGCAGCTTCCAGGTTGGCACGACAAAAAAGATTCCAAATGTGCTGTCTAGGAAGGCGAAATCGCTGCCTGCACCCAAATAAGTAGAGAATATATTGAAAAAATCATTGAAACCTTTGGTGAAAAGGGCAAAAAAGTAATCTTCAAAGAAATCCCAGCTTTTCGAGTCAACCAGCTGAATGAGCACGCCAATTTTAAATATCATAATAACCAGGTCTTTTTGCGTGCGCTGCACAATACCCAAGGTAAATAGTATGCCATAAACGGTTACATACAAAATTAATAATGCCTGTACGGCTTTAGCAAAGCCAGTATCAGCAATAATATTGTCATATGCTTTTCTCGCAAAACCTTTTTTAACTAGTTTGCCGCTTGCATCATACTCGCCATTGATCCAGCGCTTCACTGGCTCGATTATGCCCTTAAGCAGATCGGAAATTATCGGCTTCCAGTGATTTGTCTCAAGGGTCACGGTATATTGTCCGGAATTATCGCTGTAAACCTCATTTAGGTCCGCCGAGGCCGGATCTATATCAGGATCATATACAGCAAGATATATTCTGCCTTCATGTTGAGCAGAGCCGCTCTCGTTCATAAAATAAGTTCCGTCAGCCTGCGTTGCAAGATCGCTAATTGGCATACCTATAACACCCGGTTTCCCGGTGGGAGGGCTTTTGTCAACATAAAAATAAAGCCCCGCGCCATTTTGCCTGGAACATTCTCTCTCTACTCTTACGTGATATCCGCCCGCACTATCATGATAATGGCTATCCCAGTCCGCTAATACTAGCATTACCTCTTCATCTTTTATCCCGTTATCTATTTTATAAGGATAGTCAAGGCGCACAGAGACTTCCTCAGGTCCGGCAGGGTACGCACCACGGAAAACACTTTGTATATTGCTAGTAGGCAAAAATTGGCTACCAGATGCACTCAAAGCCACACCACCACCAATTTTTGCGACAAGTCCTGCAGCCCTCATTATAGGATATCTATTGCCATCAAGCCTAGTAGTACAGACCTGACCTATAGCAGAGCCGGGATGAATGTCTTGCATCGACTCATCCTTATAAAAAGTTATAATAAATGGCGACATAATATTAGTTATATGATACATACGGGCACAAAGATTACTTATAGTATAAGAATCATATTTTAAATATTCTGGGTCAAAGCTGGCAGCGGAGCAAGGAGCCTTAGGGTTGCGGCTAGGCGGGCAGATACTGGCATTCAAATCCTCAAGGGGCTTTTTGGGATAAGCCCTTAAATCAAGATCAGCACCTAATATCCAATCTTTCATGGGATAACCTGTGTTTTGTCTTGTGTGAGTCCACTTGTTGCCTTTGGGCGATGGATCGTTAGTTACTGTCACTTTATATGTCTTGCCTTCATATCCACCGAGCTCCATTCCGGTTTTATCTCCAGCCCTAACATTATAAAGCTTCTGCTTCTGCTTACATATTTGCGCCCCAGTTAAGCCAGCAACCGAAGAATCAAGGCCATATATCCAGTCATCTTCCAGAGTAACCCCATTGGGCAATGCATCACAATCATCTATTTTTATCTCAGTGGGGATCAGGCTGAACTTAACAGAATCACCTTCATTAACCCTAACTCCTGTGCGCTCATAGCGCATAGTACTGGAAAAAGCCCCGGTTGTGGGGCAGGCACTTGCAGCACTGAAGCCAGTATCATAAGGATATTTATCAGGATATTTTGGTTTTGTAAAATCAGAACACAAAACAGAGTGCACCTCCACTTGGCTAGCATTGCACTGCTTGCCGCTGATAGAAGTCTTACAGTCTTTGCCCTTAGCGCCATCTTCCTGGAAATCGCATAAATTCAAGGAGCCAACAACATTAATTCTTACTATCTGATCTTGCACAACATCAACCTTGGAATCAACCCACAGATCTGCATAATTTTTAAGATTCTCAGGTTTTGCCTTAACAACAATCTCCTTATTTACCCTGGATATCTCATCGCCAGCGTATACGCATTCTCCTGCATCATCTATGGTAGTACAGGCAGATAAAAACAAAGGTAATGTCAAAAGTATTGCTTTAAAAATTTTAAACATAGCTTTCCTCACGAGGAATCATCATCTCCCTCCACTCTTTCCTAAATCATCTTCATCATTACCGTCATCTTCTCCCTCATCTCCCTCATCGCCACTATCCATATCTCTAATGGCCTCCCTAGGCACACT
>BLZN01000089.1 GCA_014132315.1 Rickettsiales bacterium
TGCTAAAGCCCTGTCGGAACACAAAAGAAAGATCCACAGCGGGCAAAAAGTCTGTTACATAACAGTAATCGCGGAGGATGGTCAACCGCGACAATGCAGTGCAGTCTGCAAGAATGCTAAAGGCCTGACGGATCACAAAAGAAAAGTCCACAGCGGGCAACAAACCTGTAATGTAACCGTGATCGGAGAGGATGGTCAGCAGCGCCCGTGCGGCACGGTCTGCGAAAGTGCCTTGGACCTATCTGCTCATAAAAGCAGAGAGCACTCCGGACAACAAATCTGTTACATGACAGTGGTAGGGGAGGATAGTCAGCTGCGGCCATGCGGGACGGTCTGCAAAAATGCTCAAGTTCTGTCATCTCACAAAAGCAGAGAGCACTCCGGACAAAAAACCTGTGAAGTGACCGTGGTCCACGA
>BLZN01000090.1 GCA_014132315.1 Rickettsiales bacterium
CACCCTAAAAATTTGCGTGTTTTCGCGCCCCGCTAAGGGGGTATTTGGGGTTCCTTATTTTATAAGTAAGCAGTTGCACCACAGAGAGTAATTATCAATAAAGCTAGCAATAAATTCATGGACTACCTCAACTTTTTAATAGATTTACCAGCTAGGATTTTGGGTAGCGCGGGCAAGCACAGCAGCTTTTGATTAGCGCCAAACAGGATTGAAAGGCTAGCGGTTTTGATGCTATTTCGACAAAGATTATGCGCGAAAATTTTGAGTAGAGTAATTTATTAACGCAATAATTTACAAACTAATATATGAATCACTATCTTTTATATAATAAATTAACTCTAAGCATATTTTTGTACCAATTCAGAAGCATGACTATACATCAGTTTCTCTCAGAGGAGGTCCTAGCACTCTGGTATTTTGTGCTCCTTGTAATTTTGCATCTTGATTCTTCAATACTTGTTTATATGCAGGAAGAGAATTAAGGGGATATGACTCAGGATGTGCCATTACCTGCTCATAGGAAGGAGGATATTCACCAGGATGGTCAGAATGACTAAGAGGAGGAGGCACATTCTCATTTTCTGTCTGATTTACCTGGTTAGAATGACTGCGTGAGAGCAAGCAACCGCGAAAGACAGTGCAAATAAAGAGTAACGCGAGAAAAATTGAACTTACCGCGCAACCAATAACGATTTTATCATTTTTATCCATAATCTGATTATACATTATATTTCTAACTTAATCAATAAAATTTTGGTTTTGGCGGGGGCAATAAGGAGAGGTATTTG
>BLZN01000091.1 GCA_014132315.1 Rickettsiales bacterium
CACCCTAAAAATTTGCGTGTTTTCGCGCCCCGCTAAGGGGGTATTTGGGGTTCCTGCCAGGGGTTTATTCTCCTATTGTCTCGACTGTGATATTGCTATTTGTATATATACAAATATCAGCTGCAATTTGCATTGCTGCACGCACGATCTCTGCTGGCTCCGGGTTCTGCACTGTTTTTACTATGGCTTTTGCAGCAGCAGCAGCATAATTTCCCCCCGAACCTATTGCCGCTATCCCGTCCTCGGGCTCAAGCACGTCTCCTTGGCCGGTTAGCACCAGCGAATTATCTTTGTCTATCACGATCATTAGCGCTTCTAGGTGTCTCAGATATCTGTCTGTGCGCCAATCTTTTGCCAGCTCCACGCATGCTCTGATCAGCTGGCCCGGGTGCTTCTCGAGTTTTGACTCCAGCCTTTCAAACAGGGTGAATGCATCCGCAGTGACGCCGGCAAATCCGGCAATTATTTTGTCATTTGCCAATCTCCTTATTTTCTTGGCTGAGGATTTGATCACCGTTTGACCAAGGGTAACTTGCCCGTCCCCGGCTATCGCAACTTTTTTGCCTATGCGCACTGTGAGTATCGTAGTGCCATATAATTGATCTGGTTTGTGAGAGAATTGCTGCACAGTATATACTGATCTAAAAACTATTAGATATATTATATATTTATTGAACACATATCAAGGATCTTGGCAATTGTTGGAATTTCTGCCACGTAATTTCCGCCCAAGTACTTTTTCTGAGATTAATCCTCATTAATGACTGCTGCCCTAGTATGATCATAAAATTTGAGATAGATTTTTTCTTTTGCTTTGAGGCCAAAGGCCCTAGTGATTATTTTGCTTTGGGATGCATAAACCAGCACATATCCTTTCCGGAGATTTGCCTTATAATCATGGCTGGCGATTATCTGAGATAGCAGAGCCAACCTCGTTGCTTCATTTTCTAGGAATCTCGCCGTGATTTTGATTTGTGCAATTTGCCAGTGGTATTTTTCCAAAATCTTAAGCAGTAGTGCATTCAGCATGCTGCTCCTATTTCTCAATATGTCCATCATAAATTTTATATTGGGTTTTTTGGCCAAGAATCTTTTGTCTAGATATTCTAGTTGTTTTTCGTGACCAGAAATTATCCTTTTGGTAGCCAGATGTATATTCTGCATGTTGTTTTCCAGCGCATTATAGAGATCATCCTTGATTAGGGTGGCTTCCTCCGCGGCTGCTGTTGGAGTTGGAGCCCGTAAATCTGCCGCATAGTCAACTAGTGTGGTGTCGGTTTCGTGTCCCACGGCGGATATTATGGGGATTTTGGAATATGCCACGGCGCGCACCAAAATTTCTTCGTTGAATGGCCACAGATCCTCCACGCTGCCTCCGCCACGGGCTATGATAATGACATCAGGACGGGGTATTTTGTTGCGCTTATTGTTAAAGCCTTTAATGGCATTGCTCATTTCTTGTGCAGCGTCTTTGCCTTGCACCTGCACCGGCCAAATTACGATGTGCAGTCCAAATCTTGCTTTAATGCGGTGACATATATCTTGGAAGACGGCGCCAGTTATTGAGGTAATCACTCCGATTATGCTTGGTATCTCAGGCAAGGACTTTTTTTGCGCAAATAGCCCCTCTGCTGCAAGCTTTTTCTTTCTTTGCTCGATCATCGCCATAATTGCCCCAATCCCAGATGGCCTGAGATCTTCGATGATGAGCTGATATTTCGACTGCATGGAATAGGCAGTCATATAGCCAAAGCAGACAACTTCGAGTCCATTTTCTGGCTTAAATTTTAGTTTGCGGAGATCCTGACGCCAACAAACTGCTGCCAGCACTGCAAATTCATCTTTTAAATTTAAATACATATGCCCGGATTTCGGCAGCGACATATTGCTTATCTCGCCTTTTACTTTCACTATGCCGAAATTAGCCTCAATCGTATTTTTTATAGCAATAGACAGCCCGCTTACTGTAAATAATTCCTGCATAAAATCAGGATAATTTTTTTATGTCTTTTTATCAAGCCGCCGTGCTCATTTGTGTTCTTTTATATGCATTAATATTTGTAGTATGCTTCTTTCTTTGGAAAATTCAGCCTAACTACCTACTTGCATTTTTGCTTTCTGTAGCTATCAATTACCTGCATGACCATAACTTAAGCAACTCTTGGGTGATTTGTTGTGCAATATTTAGGTCTCCCGCTAATACTATTCTGGATATTTTAGGGTCGCTCCTTGGATTGTGTATGACTTTCTCGTTCTTGCCTGAGGCGAGCCAAGTAAGACAGCTTATTATTACCTTCCTCCTCTTGATCATGCCCCTCAACATGCCCCTCAACATGCCCCTCGTGATCATGCGCTCCATGCCCATCATGCCCCTC
>BLZN01000092.1 GCA_014132315.1 Rickettsiales bacterium
ATTGTGCAATGTTCTATTAACTTATTAATTATATCTTATTAATAAACAGCAATAATATAGCAATATGCCCAATACACAAGACAAAGATCAAGAGCCTGAAGAAATAGAGACGCAGGCTCTAAACAACAAATCAAAATTAGAAGAAGAAAAACAAAGATTAGAAAAAGAAATTAAAAAAACTCGCACCAAAATAAACGAAGATAAATTACGTGTTGAAGACATGAAGATTAATGAGAGAATATGGGATCTTTGGGGAAAGGCGGGAAGGTATATGATCTTAGCCATGGCTGAGCCCGAAGATGGACCAGATTATCTAGAAATAAAAGAAAAAATGCAGAAGTTGGAGAGGCAACTACAGACACCACAAGGTATTAGGTATAATAAAATATATCAGCTTACAAGCACCGCTACCCGTACTACGATAGCTCTTGGATTGGTCATGTTAATCGCCGCTTTTATTTGCGCTGCAGCAGGAGCTGTGCCAGCAGCAGCAATAGTAGCTTACGTAGGTTTTGGATGTTGGGGAGCTTCATTGATTACGGGGATTAGTAACCTAACATGTGAGACCTTTCATGAGCTAGAAAAAGAGGAAGTTACAGCAGAACTCACAGCAGGAAAAGGCAAGCTCAAAGAATTAGAACAAGAGCTTGAGGAGCTGGATAAAATACAAAAAGAACTGGTAAAAGCTGAGGAAAGAATGGTAATAATCTCTCATGAAGAGCTCATGAAGGATTTAGAAAATATAGTAGAAAAGAGAATGGAAGGAACTGAGGAAAATATGGGAAGAGTGTTTCCTCGAGAGTTCGTAAATTCTGTAAGAGAGACAACAAAGCTTATAAAGAAAGCGGCAGAAAAAATGAAAGAAGTAGATAAAACAGAAATGCAAAAAGCTAAGAGAAATAGGATAGAAATGAAGGAGGTACTGGCTCTAAGACAGAGAAAATACACAGAAGAATATAGAAAAGTGGGAACAGAATGGTTTCAAAGTCTAATGAGATCAATAAACAACCCACTGCTAGAAATTGAGAAAGGAATGGAATACATGTCTTATGAAGAGCTCATGAAGGATTTAGAAGATATAGAAAAGAGAGCGGAAAGACCTGATGAGGCGACTAGGCGAAAATTTTTTCCTAAATGGTTCAGAGACCATGTAAAAGATACCAAAACATTGTTGCTAGAACAGAAAAGATACTTAGAAAAAGATGCAATAAAGGAAATAACGATTCAAAATAAAATGGCAGAAATAAAAAAAGAACTGGAAGAAACTAAGGAAAATATAAAAAAAATGTCTCATGAAAAGCTCATAGAGGCTGTAGAAGAGGAAATAGAGGCTATAAACGCAATGGTTAGGCGAACAGAACAACAAAATCACGATATTCCGGTTGCTGTTTCAGAAGAAACAAGCCGGGATTTAGGTGATGCAGCAAAAGAAGCATCAGAGCCTGAAGCCGGCAATAAAGGGGGGGAAGATATCGAAAAAGGAGATGAAGTGGAGAAAAGCTTTGTTGGAAAGTTGCCC
>BLZN01000093.1 GCA_014132315.1 Rickettsiales bacterium
GGAATCTCTACCTCCTCTCGCCAAAAACACGGCGCCCTCCTTGATGCGGGGTTATTAGCGGACGTTTATTTGGAGTTAATGGGCGGATCACAGCTTGCCATTGATCTGTCTAGCTCTACAATAAAAACTAATAAGCAAGCTGCCGTTAAAAGAAAGGAATTGCAAAAACGTGTGTTTAAAGTTAGCGCTCAGGAGATCAAGGCTCACAGATTATTTCTGAAGACACATATCACAAACCCAATCTGGAATAAATATTTACAGGTTTAGTGCCATCTATTAGCTAAATATTTAATAGATTACAGATATAATTACTTAATATATTAAACTATTATGGGGCTATTACTATGCCAAGCCCACTAAATGTGAGCATGTTTTAGGCTGTAGATGCGGGAAAATACAAGGCCAATCTTGCCAAATGCGCGGGCAAATTGCCAAATTTACCGGACCGCGATTG
>BLZN01000094.1 GCA_014132315.1 Rickettsiales bacterium
GGAATCTCTACCTCCTCTCGCCAAAAACACGGCGCCCTCCTTGATGCGGGGTTATATTCTTGTAAATTGTTTCTAGTCATAGTTGTGCATATTAATTATTATCATATCCCGATAGCTATATATATTGTGTGTATAAATATCCTCCTTCCAATATCGTTATTATATAAACAACTTTTTTGGGATTACATTAGCAGCTTCTTTCTTTCGTTGTGTCGTTGACTTTGCTGCATTCTATATTACTGTTACGAATTTTATTCTTTGCGTTTTATGGATAAAATCCCGCCAATCCCTATAATTTTTTTACCCTAGATTTTGCGCTCCATTTTATTTTTTAATAAAAAATATATAAGTGTCTTACAACTAGAAGTAGTAATAAAAAGAAAAGTTGTCAAGAGGAAAATATAGAATTATAGTGGAATGCTCATCATTAGAATGAGCATATATGCGATTTCATTCCGACGTTCAAATTCATTCTAAATATTCGAGGGCAACCAGCAAGAATGCTGTTCTGGAGCAGCTGGCCTTGTGGGCGCGCAAGAAGGGAATAACCGTGGTTGGCACGGGAGATTTTACTCATCCTCTCTGGCTTGCAGACATCAAGGATAAGTTAGTACCTGCAGAGCCCGGTTTGTTTCGCTTGAAGCCGGAGATTGAAAGAGAAATAGACGCGATTTCTCCAGAGGCATGCGCGCGCGAACCTGTGCGTTTTATGCTCGAAGTGGAAATCTCCACTATCTACAAAAAATGGGATAAGGTGCGCAAGATTCATCATTTGATTTTTGTGCCCGACATTTTGGCAGCTGATAAGCTGGTGGCGAGCCTTTCCAAGATTGGTAATTTAGCCTCTGACGGCCGGCCGATTCTTGGTCTGGATTCGCGTAATTTATTGGAAATTACTCTGCAGACTGGGCCGCATTCTTATCTTATACCGGCACATATTTGGACGCCTTGGTTTGCAGCACTTGGCTCGAAATCTGGCTTTGATTCGATCGATGATTGCTATGGAGATTTAGCAGAACATGTCTTTGCAGCTGAGACCGGCCTTTCCTCTGATCCGCCAATGAACTGGCGCATTGCCTCGCTTGACCGTTTTCGCCTGGTTTCGAATTCAGATGCGCATTCACCTCCTAAAATAGGGCGCGAGGCCACTACCTATGAGACTGAGCTGAACTATTTTTCCATCTTGGATGCCTTGAAAACTGGTGAGGGATTTGTGGGCACGGTGGAATTTTTCCCAGAGGAGGGAAAATATCACATGGATGGACATCGCAAATGTGAAATACGTTTTACCCCTGAGCAAACCAAGGCCTGCGGCGGCATTTGTCCTGTGTGTGGTCAGACCCTGACGGTTGGGGTATCTCACCGTATCGATTCCCTGGCAGACCGCTCGCTGGAAGAGGCAAAAAAACACCCTCCACCCAAGGCAGCTCAGGTGCTCAGCCTTGTTCCTTTGCCTGAGATTTTAGCTGAGATCAAGGGAGTGGGCATAAACAGCAAAAAGGTGGCACTTTGCTATGAGAATTTGCTCAATAAAATTGGATCCGAATTATTCATTTTGGAAAAAGCGCCCCTTGAGGAGATAAAAAAAGCTGATTCATCTTTGCTTGCTGAAGCAATCTCGCGCTTGCGCCAAGGTAAAGTAATTCGCGAAGCAGGATATGACGGAGAATATGGCATAATCCGGATGTTCAAGCCAGAGGAGTTGAATTTTCATAATAGTCTTCTGCTTGATCTCCCGCTGCAGGCAAATCCTAATCAAAAGAGCAAACAAAAAATTTTGTCAGAACAGGCTGGAAGATTGAACGAGGTAGAGGAATTAGAAACATTAGAAGAATCTGGAATAAGAACCCAGAAGGATTCTATAGGTAAAAATATAGATAAAAATTATGTCGATGAGATATCATCATCTACCGAATCTGCGAAATGCTCTAAATATTCCATATTGTCTAGCTTGGACAGCATGCAGCGCGAGGCGGTGAGTATATGCAGAGGTCCGCTGCTGATTATTGCTGGCCCTGGGTCTGGCAAAACGCATACTTTGACTCACCGTATTGCGCATTTAATAGCTGATCATGGAGCCCTGCCTGAGCAATGCCTCACCGTAACTTTCACTCACCGTGCAGCAGATTCAATGAGGGAGCGGCTTGCTGCTTTGCTGCCTGAGAAATATACGCAAATCCCGATTTATACTTTTCATTCTTTGGGGCTTCTGATGCTTAAGGAGCATCCGGAGGCAGCAGGTCTGGAGCCGGGATTTGGTATTATTGACGAGCACCAGTGCATAAAATTTTTGATGGAGCGGTTAGACATCTCTTGGCATAAATCCAAGAAGCTGCAAAGAGCGATTTCTAAGATAAAATCTACTGCAGTGGAGCCTTCGGCTGAAATTATGGATGCAATGTGCTATTATAATGAATATTTAAAGGAATATAATGCTGTAGATTTTAACGATTTGATATTGCGCGCAGTGCGGATGCTAAAGGAAAACTCTGAAATTAGGAGCGATTATCAGCAGCGTTATCGCTGGATTTCCATCGATGAATATCAGGATCTTGATCCACAGCAATATCAGCTCGTGAGGCTGCTGGCCCCGGCGGAGGCAAATCTTTGTGCGATTGGCGACCCAAATCAGGCTATTTATGGATTCCGTGGTGCAGACGTGTCGTGTTTTCATCGATTTCAGCAGGATTATAAGGGTGCAAAAGTGATTAAACTAACCAAAAATTATCGCTCCAACAGCACAATTATTGCCGCTTCTGGACAAGTAGCAAAAATCTCCGCTTCCGGACATAAAATTTCAGGCAATAACATAGAGCATATAGTTTTGCACACCGCACCCACAGAGCGAGCAGAGTCGGAATTTGTGGTGCATCAGATCGAGCAGCTCCTCGGCGGCCACAGCTTCTTTTCTATCGATAGCGGGCGTACTGATCATGGCAAGGAGATGAACATTGCGTTTTCTGATATTGCAGTGCTGTATCGCATAGATAAACAGAGCGAGGCTTTGTCTAAGGCGTTTGCTCGCTCTGGCATGCCCTTCAGAAAGCATTCGCATGGCTTGCTTATGGATCAGCCAAAAGCACGAGAGATAGTCCAGAGACTCAGAAAAGATGTCCAGGATATGCAGCACGTAGCCTTAGAAGAATGTCTGAGAAAAGCTGCGAGCTCCATAGACGCAGAGGATGATCTTCTAGAGGCTAAAATTGCGCTTGAGCAACTGATTGCCCTAGGGCGTGCATGCGATGGGGATTATAAGAATTTTGTGGAAGCGCTGCCTTTGGCTACAGAGATGGACACGTGGGATCCATGTGCGGATAGTATCTCATTGCTGACGCTGCATGCAGCAAAAGGCCTAGAATTTTCAGCGGTGTTTATAGTGGGCCTAGAAGATGGAATAATGCCGCTTTATTGGACCGGCAATAAAGACATAGAGGGGGTTATAGAGGAAGAAAGGCGGCTATTTTATGTTGGAATGACGCGTGCAAAAAGCAAGCTATTTTTGAGTCGTGCTGTTAAACGCGCATGGACCAGGCACGGCAGCCTGCCAGCTTCTTCTTTTTTAAAAGATATCGAAGATCAGCTGGTTAAACATAGCAGCATGCAATCAAAAGGCGTTCCCGACAAGCAGATAGAGCTGTTTTAGTCCTCATGTGCGACTTTGAGTATTTATATATCCTTTAATTACTTATTTGTTAATTTTTAATCTTTAATTTATCAACTTTTTAGTATATCATAATAATATCTTGAGTCATGATTATCGTTATTCAACGTGAGTTAATGTACATTGACGAAATAAAGAAATTGGTGCTAATGTGCTTAAAACTGCGTAGCAATTGTGCTTTATGCATAAAAATAACCATGGCGCAAAACGCTAATGAAAAAGTTCAGAATGTATTTCGTAGAACGATTGTGCATATGGAAAAAGCTTCCGATAAATTCCGATAAATTTTAAGCGATATTGAAGCAAATCAGGACCGGATAACGGGGAATAAAACAAGGATTTGGATGAATTGAGCGAAAAGAAAATTCTTAAGCGTGCCTGAGAACTTACAGGTTAATATAGCAAAACACATGGCACGAGAAATATAAGGCAAGCAACAGCAGATTGCTTCAAGCAGAAGCTGCATCGGAGTACATGAGAGGCAACAAGGAAAATGACTTTAACCTTGATGATTTTACGAAGGTAGAGCCTGCTTGGGCAATAGATAGATTGAACGAGAGCATAAAGGGCAGCCAGAGCCAAGGAGATGTAATGGGGATGTAGGTTTGAGGCGCGTGCGGATTAGTGCGGATTAGGTAGGGAATTTGCCTAATATTGATCAGGGCACACTAGATGCCTGCTGAAGAGATAATTGATGGACTGAACTAGAAAGTTATAGAACTAGAGGAGCTAGCTGCAAAATTAGCGCCGGTGAGATTTGAATTTTTGAATTTTTGCTAGAGAGTATAATGCATAGTCTGTCGCGCTTCGCCCTGAGATATCTTGGTTTTTGCAGGATGAATGCTCCACGAATTATCTGAGAGTTTCGATGCTTATTTAAGCATATGTTCGATGCTTCACCATATCTTGCTGGCTGCCTTGGTTAAATATCCGCTATGAAAATATAATATAAACATAAAATAATAAACCAAGTATTTATTGCATTCTTCCTTATCTTTTTCTATTTTTTTAATATTTCTCCATATAATCTGAGCGCTTTTGCTTTATATGTCATTGTGCGGAGTTTTGCCTTTTTTATCCTGTGCACGGCTTATTCAGGGAGTCTGCCTTCAGAATAGCGGAGTACTTCTATTTTTTCACTTGGATCTGGCTTTTTTAGCTTCCTGTGCCAAACAAAGCCTTATTTCGTGGCCTATGCGCTTTAAAATGGCATATTTCAGAGATCTCCTTCGCATCTCCTTGGAGATTTGTTTGTGCCTAGTCTGCCTGACTTTCTAGATAGAAAAATGATATTCTTAAAAAGACCCTGTGTTCTCTGGATTTTTATCCAGTAAAGTAACGATAGCACGTCGGCAGAGCAATATCATATCGTTGCTTTTGCCGTTTATCTACTCAAGCTCCTTAATGATATTTATTCAATCTTTGAGAGCTTCTTTAAATGCCGCTGGCTTTCTGTTGCCCTCCAGAAAAGATGTTTTCTTAGCAAGATTTAGCCTGCTTTCCTTTGCACTGATATCTTGCTTAGTCAGCAGGCTTGTCAAGGAGTATTTTACATACTTAGCAAATTAAGTTGCATCTTCAGTTTTACAACAATATTCAACAACCTTTTCCTAATTTAACTTCAGATGTTGCGCGCTCTGTCTGTGCTGCTGCTATGTTGCTGTCAGGACATAAATGAGTCTCAATAAGTTTAATGGTCTCTTCTAATTTGCCTTTAAGATTTATGACTATTTCTATATTCTGTAAAAACTTTACAGCTGCGTCATCATCTTTTTCATTATGCCTTAGATACGTTCTGCAAGAGTAAAAAAGATCTTCTGGATACTGAAGAAGATTGTCACTTGCTATTTTATCTCAATACTTAAAAAAATTCTCTGAGGGAACTTCTGGGTCATCTTCAAAAAGCTTGATTGTTCTCTTTAGATATTCATCATATAACTTTTGAAATTTATTACATAATAGGCATTTAAGATATGCCTTAAGTTCTCTTGATAGTGATTGCGCTATACTGAGCGGTTCTTCCTTAGGTTCTTCTTTGACATTCTTAAAGTCTTGAATTATATTATTAACCTCATCTAAACGCTCTTCATATTTTTTAAGAGCATTTTCTATATTTTGTCTTGTCATGTTTTACTTCCGATTATTTACTCTATTAAAGTATAAAATAAATATTTAAAAATAACAAGGATTATTAATAATCCACTATGTATTTTTTTATTGTTTTTATCTAAAAGTTATTACTTATTAATCTGCAGATAATATAGTGTGCCGCTAGCGGGAATTGGACCCGCGGCCTCGTCCTTACCAAGGACGCGCTCTACCACTGAGCTATAGCGGCGCAAATCTGTAAGAACTATACAGTAAAATTCTTTAAAGTTCCATATTTTGCTTTTTGAATTCCAGAAAAATCACCCTAAAATCTCGAATAATGGTTGGCACATTGTTATGTGAGTACTATAGTTAAGTGATATTTTATCTTGCAATATATTATGGAAAATAAATTCATCGCGGGTTTAGATGAAGCAGGCAGGGGTTGCTTGGCAGGGCCGGTTGTAGCAGCCGCAGTAATACTGGATATGTCAAATATACCACAAGACGTCAAAGACTCAAAGAAGCTCACTAAAAAGAAAAGGCACGAAGTTTTCCATAATATTATTTTGTCGGCAGTTTGCTATGGAACCGGGATCGCAACAGTGGCTGAAATAGAAAGGGTTAATATATTGAATTCTACTAAAATTGCTATGCAGCGTGCAGTAGAGGCACTAAATATAAAGCCTAGCATGGTGCTGGTCGATGGAAATTTTGCGCCGGAAATGCCGTATAAAACTCGATGTATAATTGATGGGGATAATTTGGATGTATCAATTTCTGCTGCTTCTATTGTCGCAAAGGTGACACGCGATCTGCTAATGCAAAAGCTGCATCTGGAGTTTCCAGGATATAACTGGTCACAAAACGCCGGTTATGGCACTAAAGAGCATATTCGGGCCATAGAAAGACATGGTATTTCCGAACATCATCGCAAGACTTTTGCGCCAATCAGCAGAATTATGAATTGTAAGTAGCAAGTTAGCTTATTTTCTTAATTAATAAAGCAGAATTTGGTAGATTTTTTTTGTATGATTTCGCCAATAATTACGTATTCATGCTGCGGTAAATCTTTAGTGAGGCTATCTAATTTGTCTTCACCGACAATTAAGGCCATGCCAATACCCATATTAAACACCCTGAACATCTCATCTCCAGAAATACTGCCTTCCTGCATCAGCCATCCAAATATCTCAGGTGTTTGCCATGCAGAGCTGTCAATTTGCGCACAGAGTCCATCAGGAAGCACCCTGGGCAAATTTTCGACCATGCCTCCTCCAGTTATGTGCGCCAGGGCCTTGATGCTTCCTAGTTTTTTTAACAATAATCCAGTGTATATGCGGGTTGGTTGCAGGAGCACGTTGACCCAGCTCTGCCCCTTCCAAGGAGAGGCATCGGAATAGTTAATATTTTTATCATTAAAAACCTTCCTTATCAGCGAGAATCCATTGGCGTGAATGCCGCTTGAGAAGATTCCGATGATTTTGTCCCCGACTGCAATTTTGTCCTTTTGCGGCAGGAGTGCATCGCGATTGACCGCTCCAACTGCAAACCCTGCTAAATCATATTCATGGCCCATATAGATTCCTGGCATTTCTGCCGTTTCTCCACCAATTAGGGCAACACCTGCCTCTTTGCAGCCAGCCGCAATACCCTCCATTATTTGCTGCGCAATTTTTAGATCCAGCTTGCCGGTCGCTAGATAATCCAAAAAGAACAGCGGCTTTGCCCCCTGCGCTAAGATATCATTCACACACATTGCCACCAAATCTATGCCAATTGTGTGGTGTATATTGGTCTGGTGGGCGATTTTCAGCTTGGTACCCACTCCGTCAGTGGCAGCCACTAATATTGCATCCTCAAATCCAGCTGCTTTTAAGTCGAATAAACCGCCGAAGCCGCCGATTTCGCCAATCATGCCTCTGGTTTTGGTGGATGGGGCGATGCGCCTGATTGAATCTATCAGTTTATTGGCAGTGCTGATGCTGACTCCTGATTTATCGTAGTCGCTCATTTTATTTGGATACTCAAAGTCAAAACAAAATTATGTTAACCTTAGTGCGATACAGATGCAAGCCAATATCTAGCACTGCCTACGTTGGGCTTAGACCAGACATTATTTCTTAGAGCCCATGCTGAGCGTTAGGGTGTTCAGTGTATTTGTCAAGTGCTTCAAGATATCTTTTAAGGTATTCGATTAAAACCTTACAGTTAGGTTTGGAGATACCCTCATATGTAGATTGAGATTCTTCTAGCATGCTTGGCTTTAATATAGTGATCACTTCTTGAGCCCTATCTTTAGGCAAAAATTTTGCGCATTCTTTGCATTGCAGTTCGACAGCTTCTTTACTAGGATAAACGTGCGGTGATTTTAGTAATTCATGGAAACCATTCAAAGTATCATAAACTTTGCTATTTTCTTTATTAGGCGTTTCAGCCCAATCTGAATTCTTAATATCATTTATCAACGACCAAAGCAAAGTAATTTCAGCCAGCATCTTTGAGCTTGGCGTAATTATGCTTGTAGCTCCCTCAAGAGCGTTATTGGGTTGAATTTTTCTTGCCATATTTACTTTTATTAATATATTTTAATAAATAATAATAACATATCTACCATAAACAGTCAAAAACATAGTTGAAATTTTTACCCTATTCAACAATGAATATTTAAGGCTCAGCGCAGCTAGAGGATAATATAAATAATAATGCAGGTGTTCCTAAATTAGTAATTTATATATTAATAAAATTTTTAGGAAATATAAATTATCATAAAAATAGCTCACAAAATAGATGGGATATAAAATGGCACCACCAGAAGGATTTAATAATGCATTTAAAGAACAGGCAGAATTATCAAGAAAAAAAAAGTCAAACGCCTCAGTAACTGTAAAACGCATATTGGACTTAAAAAGACGTCCAGCAGAAGATTTAAATTGGCAAAAATGGACAGAAGCACTGGGAATGAGATATAATAAAACTGCAGATAGACCAGATATACTAGATAAAACAGCTTTAATATCCTTGGGCATGACTGACATAAAAGCTCCAGGAAAAAAAGTAGATCTTTTAGTAAGAGAGTATAATATACTAGCTGACCTAATATTATCATCAAAAGATGAAGAGATAAAAAATGCAGAGACAAAAGGGAATAAAGATCTTTTTTTTGTTGTGGAAGCGTGTAAAATCTTGCAAAAAGTACTAGATAAAAGTGCTCTAGATATTCAGGTTCCTAAAGAAAAACAAGAGCTTCTGAAGCAGAAGATCAGCGAAATAGATAAAGCAGAACTAAAATACATTACTAGTGAAGAAAATACGCTATCATCCACGGAAGGCAATGAACTAAGTGAAGAGCAAGAGATGGACTGGGATAATGAGTTTGCCCAGACAGTTAGACTTGTGGAAGGGGAGAAGTCCAAGCCTTTAAAAGGAATACTTAAAAAAGGGCCTGATCTCTGGGGGACCGGGGAGCCTCATTCTTCTTCCTCTAAGAATGTAGATTTTGATCTTAGCCTTAATCAGATAAGAGATTATGAGCCTAAAAAGCAAAGCAGTGAAAAAAGAAAAGGATTTATAGCGGCCGCTGTGATATCAAGTATACTTTGCGCAGGTGCCGGGGCTTTTGGAGGTATGTTGCTCTTATCCAGTACATTTACTACTGCTGCCTTGATAGGAACAGGGGGCGTCTTAGCTGTTGCGTTCCCTTGGGTATTCGTTGGTATCGCTGCCGTACTTGCTGTTACTGCCGTGGTCACTGCTTATAAAGCCCATCACAGCAAGGATGATAACACAAAAGAGCTTGGGCAAGAGCTTGGGCAAGAGCAAGAGCAAGAGCTTGGGCAAGAGCTTGGGCAAGAGCAAGAGCTTGGGCACCACGAAGAAAAAGCGCGAGTGCTGAATTCTTTTGGGATAGCGCCAGAAACGGAGATGGGGAAATGGTTAAAAGCAAATAGCCCCACAGACGAGTTAGAACACTTACAACGCTCAGAAGAAGCACAAAGTCAGAAGCAGTACTCTGGTCAGCTTAAGATTAATGAAGACACTATGATGCAGGCACCACAAAGTTTTAAACCGTCCAAAGAAGAACTAGGGAAGATGATTCTGGATGCTACTAATGATCTTGTGCCAGAAGATCTAAGCGTGGAAGAGGCCGACAAAGCAGCACCGAAGAGGCCAGACGGGACAGAACGAGGACCTGCTGCCACTCAGGGTGAGGGCCCTACACGAGTAGAAGAGCTTGCTAAGGAGCGGGAGCGACAAAAAGGAGGATCCGGTGGGCGTAGTGCGACATTATAATAACTGATATTATTTTATATAATCTTATAAATATTGCTTGCTGCTCTGGAATAAGCATTGGTTTGTTGGTGAGTGGGGCAGAAGAAGAAGTGATCGCTTATCTCGACATCATAATCACTGCAATCAGGCCCTGCCTGGCAAATATTACTAGCCATGAGCAATCCTAACAGAGTAGGACGGGGGGCAAAGTAGCTGTTTCTTTTGCTCTAAATCTGGTATAGAATGCAGCTTGAGCCTCTGTGGCGGAATTGGTAGACGCGGCAGACTCAAAATCTGTTGTCCCTAGGACATGCTGGTTCGATTCCAGTCAGAGGCACAAGTGCTTACTATGCAAAATACCACGCAAAATAAAATTTCTATCACTACCAACAAGATCAGCTTCAATAATGAGTTACGCAAAATTCTCGCAAACAAGCGTGTAGTGATTATTACTGACGAGAATTTGGCTAGCCATCATGGTATCTTGACGGAGATATTCGTAAGTGCTTCTCCTGTATTGCAGCTCTTCGTTCTTAAACCAGGAGAACAAAACAAATCTTTTACTGCATTGCGTAAATTATTGGAAAAGATTTTGGGAATCTGGGGGCTTGATCGTCAAACCGTTGTTGTCTCATTCGGTGGTGGGGTGATCACAGATTTAGCTACCGTGGCAGCCAGTCTGCTCCTGCGGGGGCTGGACCTGGTGCATATTCCAACCAGCCTAATTGCACAGGTAGATAGTGCCATAGGCGGCAAAGGGGCAATCAACAGCAGACACGGCAAAAATCTGATAGGTAGCTTTTATCAGCCGAGCCATGTGCTGATCAATATTCCATTCCTCAAAACTTTGCCAAAAAAAGAGCTTATCTCTGGATACGCAGAAGTCGTGAAATATGCCGCTATTGGAGACAAAGAATTTTTCCTGTGGCTCAGCCGAAATAGCGCCTCTTTGGCTGAATATAACCCAGAGAAGCTGAGGTATATTGTGGAGAAATGCGCCAAAATGAAGTCAAAAATAGTAGCGCAGGATGCAAGCGATGTGCTGGGCATCAGAGCGCTGCTGAATTTTGGGCACAGCTTTGCGCATGCAATAGAGGCAGAGCTGGATTATAATATCAGGCATGGCGAGGCGGTGTCGGTTGGGATGGTGTTGGCTTCTGAGTTATCTGCAAAGTTGGATTATCTTAGCGTTCATGAAGTCGATGCGCTGGCTGATCTGCTGAGGAGGCTAGGCCTGCCCACTAGAATAAGTGGCTTGGAGGCGGAGGGTCTGCTGAGGAAGATGGAAAGGGATAAAAAGATGACGAATGGCTCTTTAAATCTTGTTTTGCTTAGAGAGATTGGCCATGCTTTTTTGGCAAGGCAGATTGATAGGCAGATTGTAAGGCAAATGTTAGTAGGCGCAATATAATCCAAAGTGGATGATATACAT
>BLZN01000095.1 GCA_014132315.1 Rickettsiales bacterium
GGTAAAGATAATGAAGAAGTTAAGGCACAAAAACAGCTTATATTAAAGATTCTTGACGATGGAATTGAAAAAATGACTATTTCACAAAAGAAGCTCGCAGATTCTTCGATGACGTTCAATAAAGCATCAGGCCAATTGGTTGAGCTTAACGAGCGCCTGAAAAGTGAGTTTAATAGCAATAGCAGTTATTATAAAACTCAGGTTGAGAAGATTCGTAAGGAAGCTTACGCAGGGGCTGCTGCTGGCATTGCTGCTGGACCATTTGGTCTCATGATTTCTTATTCTGTCGCTGCTGGCGTTGTGGAAGGAAAATTAATTCCGGCATTAAATGAAAAACTGAATCATGTTAAGGGTGTTTTTGAAAAACTTTCTGAGCTAGTTGAGAAATCAACAGCAGACATCAATGAAACCAAAGACAAACTTAAAGAAGAAATTAAAGCGATAGGCGAAATAAAGATTAGTGCAGAAACAACAAAAGTTTTTACTGGATTTGACGACACAATGATTGCTGAGCTTGAAAAGGCTGCTAACAAATTGATAGAACAGTGTTCTGAGTATATGAAAAGACACAGCTCCGGAATGGCTGCTACTTGACTTTGAGATTCACCGTGCTAGTATTTTCAAGGCTTTTAAAACTTACTAGCACAAAAAATTATTATAAAGCTTGTGCTAGCCTAGCATCAGTATCTGTAGGTTTATTAAAAATTTAGGATATTATTTTTATTGCTCTTCCAAATTTTGCGTATATAGATTTGGTCGTTATATTTTGAAGCTAATTAAGAGCACTTCGCATCCTTTTGTGGCCTATTGAAAGCCTTTATCCTTAGCTGGAGTTTAAAACAACATCCTACATATTCTTTTCTTTGGTGTTTAAGGACTTAGCACTAAGTATATCCCTATTATAGC
>BLZN01000096.1 GCA_014132315.1 Rickettsiales bacterium
GGATAAGGATGTGGGGCGTTTTCTGAGATTATTTACTGATTTGCCTGTTGCAGAGATTGTTAAGCTTGAATCTCTGAGAGATCAGGAAATCAACGAGGCAAAAAAAATTTTGGCAACTGAAGCCACGAGAATATGCCATGGCGGCAAGCTTGCCGAGCTGGCTTTGAAAACTGCAGAAGAAACTTTTGGAGCGGGTTATTCGGAGCACCTGCCGCTGGTGCGCGTTAATTCTGAGCGGCTGAGGATCACCGATCTGCTCAGATACACGGGTTTTGTTGCCTCAAATGGCGAGGCAAAGCGCCTGATACGTGGAGGGGCCGTGTGTCTGGACGGCCGCAAGATAGAGGACGAAAGCGCAATAGTGGATCTGAGGTT
>BLZN01000097.1 GCA_014132315.1 Rickettsiales bacterium
GTATGTGTAAAGGTTATAACAAAACTTTGTGGATTACCAGGCCAAAAAAAGATGCGCAGCGCACGGCCCTGGCTTTACAGAAGCATGGGATCAGAACGTTTGTGGAGCCGCTGATAGAGATAAAAGAGATAAAATTTAAACAAGAAAATCTGCCGGAAAATATTCAAGCGGTAATATTTACCAGCAGCAATGGGGTGAGAAGCTTTGCACGACAAACAAATAGAAGAGATCTGAGGATTATAACAGTTGGCGATCAGACTGCTCGAGCTGCAAGATTTTTTGGATTCAGTAAGGTAGAGTCAGCAGGAAGCAATGTAGATTGCC
>BLZN01000098.1 GCA_014132315.1 Rickettsiales bacterium
CCAAGAATATAATGTATATTATATAGACTTTAAAGCGTAAATATCAAGTATAAGGATTGTTTTGTTTATGAATATGAAATAGAAAGACATAAAGTGAAGATCGGGGTCAAGAAAGCCTAAAGAGCATTGCTCTTATTGGGCATAAATAGGAACATACAAGCTTTATGGCTGCTGACTATTGCATCATAAATTTTTGCTCTGATTCGCAGCAGATTCTTAGACTTTTCTGAGATCTGCGAAGTCTGATATTGCATCAGTATTGCGCATGTTTACTTGCAGAGCAATAGTTCTGTTTTGTCCGCAAGGCCTATAATTAATCTATCTTTCTACATCTCCTCTATACTTGAGAATATACTAAAAGACCACTTATCTTTTTATCTCTCCTATTGTTTTGCAAGGATGTGCCTACATGGACAGCAGTTAGACTTTTAATTCTAATGTTTTTGTAACAAGGCCAAAAGAAGCTCTCGTCCGGCAGATACACAAGAGAGGAGAGCTTCTTATTTATAACTTATACTGCCTTGTTCGCGTTTTTTCTATTGATTATAATCAATTAGTTTACTAGTATTGCAATTGCGCAGTCCACTTGCGAACCTCTGTCAGCGATATTATATTTACTGCTTTTAATGCAAGCTTCTGCATTAACCCCGCTGCTCTTCGAGCTCTTTTTAGCCCTGACTATTCCTGTTTCAGGCATGCCATCATCCAGTTTTTTATCGATCGCATATGCCTGTTTTGGGGTTAGAACTGGTTCCGGTCCTGTCATGACGGCTACCGGAGCGCCCAATATTAAGGCATGCTGATAAGTATCAAAGCCAAAAGCACCGTTTGCCAAAACATAACCCGCTCCTCTTAGTTTAGAGCCCGGTATGTTGGTATTTATTGTTGGAGCTGCTGAAATAGCTGCTAGTGGTTTTGTGGTCGGGCCCAGATTTGCCTCATGTAAGTGACACCAAGCTAGGTAAGATTCAACTACCGTATCATGATTGCCTGCTGACGTAGATAACACAGCAAATTTAACCAAGCCATCACCGTCACCATTTGCTCCGTTAGTTGCAGATGCGGCAGCTTTGCATGAATTCGTACCCCAGAATTTTGATGCATCCGGGAAATCTCCGGGCTTGTAGTTATATATGCCTTCAAAGGTTGCAACTCTAGATTGCATCTCCTGCATCTCCGAGATCACAGCCCGGATTTTGGCTTGCGCGACCAGTGCTGTGCCTGCTGTGACCGAGGCGATCAGTAGACCGAGGATGGTGATGACTATGGCCAGTTCTACGAGGGTGAAGGCCCTGGAAAGCCTTGTAAAAGAGGTCTTGATTCTCATGACTCTACTCCATAAATTTTCATTATACTCATTGTATAAACC
>BLZN01000099.1 GCA_014132315.1 Rickettsiales bacterium
ACATCACTTTTTTGACTGATCACCCCGATGTGCTCCTTTCTAAGAGGATTAAGAGACAATTTGATTGCAGCTTGTAATCTATTGTAGTAGAATTTTTTTCTCGAGTTAGAAGTGCAAAAATTATCTTGGAGTTAAAATGACTGGTAGCATTAACAAAGTTATATTGATAGGAAATGTAGGTCGGGACCCTGAAATACGCCAAATAAGCGATATTAGAAAGGTTGCAACCTTTTCTATTGCCACTTCGGAAGCCAGAAAAGATAAAAATACTGATGAAAAAATCATGGAAACCACTTGGCACAATATTGCTATTTTTTCTGATGGCTTGGTGGGACTAGTGGAGAAGTTCGTCAAAAAAGGCGCCAAGTTATATATAGAAGGCTCCCTGCGCACGCGCAAATGGCAGGATAAAGAAGGCAACAACCGCTCTACTACTGAAGTGGTCCTGAGAGGGCCTGGATGTAACCTGTGCATGCTTGATAAGAGAGGAGACAGAGAGAAGTTGCAGGGTGATGAATCTAGTAGTGACAGCAGCAGCGACGAGGGCTATTACAGCGATAAGGAAGGCTTGGATGATGAGGTGCCTTTTTAATTCTATCCATTAGATAATTTTAAGCAATGGCTCTTAATTATAGCGCTGTGCATGTCAAGCTTAGAGTCTCCCTTTCCAAAAGAAAGCAACTAGAAGCTTATAGATTTAATTTACATTTAATTTTATTTTCAATTCTTACTCTTTCCAGGTAAAGAGTTTATTAAATGAGCGCCTTTTTATTTGCGCCATACTTGACTTTCTGCTTTATCTACTATAAAATAAAATTGTGTAGAATTTATTCTATTCTATGGCAATAAACGCTGTCTAGAATAGGCATTACGGACCCGGGGGCAGTACCCGGCGCCTCCACCATTTTGGGGGCGATTCAGCTTCGACGTATGTGATAAAAAGACTTGCTTTTGCTCGGTCAGATACCGCCGTGAGAGTTCAATAAATAACATTCAACAAAACTAATGTTTTGGTTAGTGCTAATGACAACCGTAAACTTCCAGTTAAGGTTGCAGCAGCTGCCTAGTTTGGCCAGCTCATTTAGTTAGTTACTGACGCGGCTTGGGGGCGCCGGGCAACAGAAGCCCCTATGGATATTTATATGCTTGATTATTCAGCCATGGTTAATGACTCGCTGCTTGAGGTAGTGAGGGCTGCGCTTGCAGAGCTTGAGAAGGCAGGTGCAATGCAAGACAATCATTTCTACATCACTTTTTTGACTGATCACCCCGATGTGCTCCTTTCTAAGAGGATTAAGAG
>BLZN01000100.1 GCA_014132315.1 Rickettsiales bacterium
ACATCACTTTTTTGACTGATCACCCCGATGTGCTCCTTTCTAAGAGGATTAAGAGCAGATATCCTGAACAAATGACCATTGTTCTGCAGTATCAATTCAAAAATCTCGAGATATTGGCTCATCATTTCAGTGTAATTCTGAGTTTTGATGGTGTTGAAGAGAAAATTACAGTTCCATTCAGATCTATAGTAACCTTTTATGACCCTTATGCAGAATTCAAGCTTTCCTTTAAGCCTAAATTCTCCTCTGCTTCATCTGATTCTACGCCAAATATTCAGGATATGCCTGATAATGTGATTCCTATTGACTTGCTTAGAAAAGATAAGAAAGTGTGATTTGCGTTGCAAGCAAGCTCGAAAATACATACATGTATATATCTTTATTTATAGTCTGGGGGAAGTAAACCAGGCGAGCTATGAAGTAACTATTTTTTTTATTTCCCTTAAGTTGCAATCTGCTATGCTCGCAGCCCTTTCGCAGCCCACAGCAATAATTTTGTCTATGTGCGTTGTATCCTCCATTAACCCCATAATTTTGTTGCGTATTGGCGAAATTTCAGAGATTAATAGCTCCGCTAATTTCTCTTTGAATGAACTACAGTTTTCATTTTTAAGCTCTGCACATGCCTGCCCCAGATTAATATTCTTCATTGCAGTATAGATATTAATTAGGTTCTTAATTTCTGGTCTGTTTTGCAGATTTTCTGTAAGCTCGCCACAGGAATCCGTAGTGGCTTTCTTAATTTTTTTATATATTGTATCAGTGCTATCTGTGAAGTTTATTCCGGAATAGTCGGATGGATCGGATTTGCTCATTTTTTGGCTGCCGTCCCTTAGGCTCATAATGCGCGCTCGCTCCTTGAAGATTATTGCTTCGGGGGGCTTGAAGTAATTTTGCTTGAATTTTTCATTAAAACTTTTAGCGATTTGCTTGGTGAGCTCCAGGTGCTGCGCCTGATCTTCGCCAACTGGCACGAGATTTGCCTTATAGAGCAATATATCCGCCGCCATGAGCACCGGATAACTATAAAGCGCGAGATTTGCCCCTGCTTTGGCAGATGCGGATTTCTGCTTGAATTGTGTCATCCGGTTCAGCCATCCAAGCGGCGTTATGCAGCCTAATATCCATGCGAGTTCTGCATGTGCAGAGATATCTGATTGCTTGAAGATAATGCTTTTTTTGGGATCTATTCCACATGCCAGGTAAGTTGCGGCGGTTTTGCGGACATAGCTGCAGAGATCCTGCGGGTTTATTGTGCCGATCCCATTGAGATCGACTATGCAAAAAAGCGTTTCTTGCTTATTTTGCAGATCCACCCATGTTTTTATTGCATCTAGATAATTTCCGATATGCAGGTGGCCACTAGGCTGAACTCCAGAAAATACCCTATTCATCCTGGGTTGTGATCACTACCGTTGCGGGCTTGATTAATCTATTGTTCAGCATATAGCCCGCTTGCAAGACATCGATAACTATTCCGGGATCTTTATCCGGAGCTCGCATCATAGAAACTGCTTCATGAAAGTCATGATTAAATTTTTCACCTAGCGGGAATATGCGTATTAACCCATTTTTGCCAAATGCTTTAATGAACTCGCGCAATGTCATATCTAAGCTGCTGCATATTGGATCTTCATCCTCATCATCGTTTTCAGCTTTGATGTTATCCTTAATGCGAAACAGGTTCTCGAAAGGCTCCATCAGGTCTTTTGCAAATTGACTGATAGCAAAATCTTTGGATTCCAGGATTTCTTTTTCTTTGTTCTTGCGTATTAGTTCATAGTCCGAAGCCAGCCTTACTAGCTGATTTCTAAGCCTTATCAGCTCCTGCTGTGCTTTGTTAAGTTGCTCGGTGAGCTCTGCTTCCTTTGTGGTTTGTTTGCTGGAGCTGCTTTGAGATGCAACATCTTCGCTGCCTCTACGTGCGTTAATTTTACTCTTTATGTTGCTTGCGCTAAATGTTTTGCTGAACTTCCTACTTATGCTATCTTTTTTGTCAGCCTCAGCATCTGCATTAGGCTCTTCCTTCTCTAGATGCTCTTCATCTTTTGTGGTTTTTTGCATAGATGACAGTTGTTAGATTTTAAGCTAAGCATAGCAGTGTTCTTATTATAATTCAAGATTTGTTACGTCATGCCGAGTGTTTTGAGCCTGCGGTGCAGTGCAGCTCTTTCCATACGAATAAATTCTGCTGTCTTGGAAATATTGCCGCCAAAACGGTTAATCTGTGCTTTTAAATATTCTCTCTCAAACGCCCTTTTAGCTTCCTTAAGTGGCGTTGAAATAATATCTTTATTGATGTTGCTGTAGGCAAAATTTTCTAATGGCAATATATGCGCGAGATTTGATTTATTTGGAGTAGCAAGTATTAACTCTATGATGTTTTTCAGCTGCCTGATATTGCCAGGCCAGCTGTATGCCTGCATTGCAACAATGATATCTTGTTCTATTGCCCTGTTGGGCAGGCTAGAAGTTCTGGATAAATAATTAACAAAATATTCACAGAGCTCGGGAATGTCCTCTATTCTTTCTGATAAGGAGGGCACTCTTATTGGTATGACATTGAGCCGATTATACAAATCTTCGCGCAGCTCTCCTAGCTTAACTGCCTGTTCTAAATTTTTTGATGAGGAGGATATGACTCTGAAGCTCAGCTCGCATTTATTTTCATGCTGCTGATATTCAAGCAATTTTAGTATTTGTTCCTGTGCCTTGAGAGAAAATTTAGTTATTTCATCTATATATAAGATACCAATATCATATCGCTGCTTATATGCAAAGTCTCCTTTATGGTTTTTTAATGCCATTAATTGACTTAGACCAGATTTGAAATTCAAGGTTACAAATGAGCTAGCCGGATTTCTTGAGCGGCTATGGAGGATTCTGGCTACGACTTCTTTGCCAACCCCGCTCTCTCCTGTAATGATCACCCTGCTGTTTTTATTTGCAAGGCTCTTAATCTGGTTGTTTAGCCTGTGAATGGCCACAGATTTTCCCACCAAAGCCAGCTCTTGGTCGGGCAGGGGCCTAAAATTATAGCTCGCGCTTTTTATGGCTCTTTTGATTATTATTTGCAATCTATATTTGTTTAATGGTCCATCTATGCAGTCATATGCCCCGAGTCTTATGGCCTCGATCATCTCTTTGTTGCGTTCACTGGTTGTCACTACAACAATTTCAGGATAATTACTTTTTATCTGCTCCAGCAGCAGCAGGCCTGATCCAGGATCTTTTTTGCTAATGCTTAAAATCACCACGCTCGGCGCTTTTTGTTTAATATAGATCATTGCGTGGGATTTGTTGGATGTAACGTAAGCATTGCATCCGATATTTTGGATAAACCCACTCATTGCTCGTGACAAGCAGTCTTTTGGTCCTATGATTAGTACTTCCTGATTTTTATTCATATTTTAATAAGTATAATATTTATAATATATATTTTTAAATATATATTAATATAATAGGGCCCGACAATTTTAATGCAAGATATAAATTAGACATTGCATTAGCTAGCTTTATTCAGTACAAAATGTTTTGGAATATGTATTGCTCTTAATATGATCGTTGCCTTTATCTTAGCGTGTTTCATTGCACTTTCTGCACTGGCAAACCCAAATTTTCCTGATCTGAGGCAAAAGGTTATTCCAGTTAAACATTCTAGCTTAGCCATAGACGATGATAAAGTTTTTGTGGCTGGTAGCGAAGGCATCATTAGAGCTTTCCAGTTGGCAGATGATAGGAAAATTTTGTGGACAGCTAGAATCTCGGGCCTGCCCCGCCCCTTCTCCTCTCTGGTTTTTGATAAAAATATTTTGTATGCATCCACTGGTGATAATGTCATTTATGCTATAGATGCAAATCAGGACAAAATCCTCTGGCAAAAGGAGCTTGCTGGACCAATAAGGGGCAGGATAGAACTGAGGGACGGGATAATTCTTTTGCGTTCGGCTAGCGATATTTTTTATGCTATTTCGGCTGAAGATGGATCCATTTTATGGACCAAAGGCTTTTTTAGAGATGAGATCGAAAGATCGGGGTCTGCCCCTGTGCTGGCTCTAGACAGAATGGCGATTTTACCTCAGTCCTCCGGGGTTTTTTCGGCGGTTGATATCCAAACTGCGGATGTGATTTGGGAACAAAGATTGAGCAATAAAGATCATCCCCAGCTGGCATATAACACCCCGATGCTGCTTGCTTATATTGGGGAGAATAAGGCGGTAGCTTCTGAATTTTCTGGCCGTACAGCCGTTCTTGACACCAGAGACGGCAGCATCATCTGGTCTGATGATCTTGATGCATTTTTTGCTGCTGCTGCCGATAAGGACTATGTATTTTTGCTGTCAGAGCATCGGCTAGTTTCTGTCCAAGTTGAAAATGGTAATATGCAGTGGTCTGTTGATTTGCCAGGAGCAACAACCGGACTGTTCTTAGCCGGCGGGGCTGATCAATATTTATGGATTGTGACCCGTGCGGGCTATTTGCTTAAATTCGATTGCAGCAATGGCGAGTTACTGACCGGGACTAAAACAATTAGCGGCGCAGAATCTATTTTTATAGACGATAAGCTATATCTTTTTAATGGCGACAAGCTTGCGATTATCTCTGGCTAGTTTTTGAGTGTTGCCAATTATTAATAACTATTTTTGGACGATATTAGACATATTATTAACCTTAGCCTCCTCTTGTTCTTTGCCTTCTCTATTACATATCTTTATCTCTGTGATTTGTTGGGCAGGCATTCTGTTCCCAGATCTTGTTAGTTGTAGTTCATCGCTCAACTTTCCCAATTCTTGTAATATCTTTTCCTGCTATGCCTGACATTCTGGATCCTGAGGTGCATTGTCTTTAAGATATATGCCTGCAGCACATGGGTAAGGATCATCTCTATAATCAAATTCATAGCCTTTGAGTGCATATAATTCCTTAATGTAAGAGCTAATTTGCTCTGCTGTCATTCCGCTATCTTACTCCCTTGCGGTATTTAGCCTTTCAGAAGGCTCTTCAGTCTTTTGAAGATATTCTTCTGTGTTCATCATAGCTGTAGTATTTGCATTTTTAACTTACTAATATGGCATCAGAGTTATGACTGTTATACAAGTTATTAAATTAATTAAATTAGTTGTGCGTACAAGCTGATGCAATTGTTATCTGCTTGATAATTTTAAACAGTACCTAGCTAGATACTTCTGCCGGCGTCATGAGAGGCAATAGGTTTTTCAACGCTAGGTGGTCCCTTCTTTTCTTCTTTACCCTTGTCTCTTCTTTCCGGGGGTCTTGGTGGCATGTGCGGAGGCTTGTAGTAGGATTGCATGCCTGTTCCGTTTGCTAGCTTCCTGTTTAAGATGATAAGGCCAATGAAGGCTCCTGCTGCTGCGCCAACACCTGATAGCAGTATGAACAGTCCGGTGCTTGTTATGCCAAATTTTTTTTTAATTATGAAATAAGCCAAACCGCCTAGCAGAGAGCCATAGAAGGCCTGCGTTGATGTCTGTTTAAATATCTCTATTATTATTTTAAGAGAAGACATGTTTCTTACTTTAAAATTAAACTATCTGTTATATAATAGATAGTTTAATTTTTTCTGTCAATCTAATTTAATATTTTGATTGCTCTTCACAGTTTTGTGCGTCCTTTTTGCTCTCTTGTTTATTTAATCGCTGGCTCTGCTGACTCAGCCTGCATTTCTGCTTCTTTTGCTACTTTTTCTGCTACTTTTTCTAGTATATGGCGTTCCTGCTCAAAATATTCCCGTTCCTCATACTCACCGCCTAAAAACAGTTTTGGAGTTGGTGGTGAATACAACGGGTTATTCTTATTTCGTGCAATGACGCTCTATTCAAAAGTTTCGGCGGCGAAGGCGAGTTTAAGGAGCTTATTAAAACGGCTGTCTGTCATATATCCGATGCTGCGATTATTATCTTCCACAGACTCGGAGGTAAGATAAACAAGCAGGAAGAATAGCCGCTTGCATCTGCTGTCCGTCTATAATATAACAAAACATATCAATAGAAATAACAGTTTGAGATTTATATGTTTAACGGATCATCCGACGCTCATCCTCCCGCTATGCCAACACCGCCTAAGCCCTATTTTGCCGATGATGATTGCGCCAACTCGTCGGTTACTAACCCCCTTTGCAGGCCCCCTACGCCAGCCGAATTAGGAACTGCAGTGCTTATCGCATTCTTGATAGGTGCTGCTTTTGCAGGATTGCTAACTCTGTGTTTTTCTGGGATAAAGAAACGATGCAAAGGTAATGAGAAGGAGATACTAAGGACGAATAAGTATCAGAGTTCAATAAAAGGTCCTCAAGATCCTTTGGAAAAGAAAGGATCTGATGATATTGAAGCTGGCATCTCTACTAAGAATCCTGATGAGCCAATCCCCGATAACCCCTCGGGAGCCGTTTATGGAACTTGTGAGCCCTTAAGTCCTCCTAAAATAGCACCGAACTCGTCACTTAATGAAAATCCAAGCATAAAAGACATTACCGAAAAGCATCAACCTCGACAAAAAGACTCTGAAAGAGCAAAAACACCCCCATGCACCGAGCATGAAGGCAAGAGTACTGTACACAATTTAGGATCTTTTATGGAAGAAAACACGCAATCACCCCAAAAGAGGTCGTTCTCAATCCCTCTCGCACCTGCCAAACCCCAACAATATCCTGCCGGTTCATTAACTCCGGATAAGGATTCATTAACTCCGAATGCGACGTTGCCTAAAGATAAAACACAATTAGACTGCGGCAACACGCCACCCCGCCTGCCCACTACACTTGAAACTTGCGCTTCTGCGTCATTGTGCGCTCAACAACAAGTGCCTCCTCGGGATGGTGCAGCTAAGTGAAACGGACAAGGACGGTCACATCTCGGGGGAGGGTCAGTGAAAGATAAATTAATAGAAGCTAAAGCATTATTAAAGGAGCTAAGGGATATTCAAGATCGTTTGGATGAATTTAGGGATATTAGGAATTTATTTGTAATAGCTAACGATCTTAAATGCGTTTTTCAGGACAAAAAATATCAGACAAAGTTGTCGAAGACTTATACTGCCTTAAATGATACTGCTAATGCTTTATGTGACGTTGTCAGTTTTGAAACAAACGGTTATACTTTAGCTAAATTTAAAACAAAATGATAGATTTAATATTGGTAGTATTGATAAAACTAAAATATTTTCGGCTGACTCACCTACTTTCAACACTATGGCGGGTATAAATACTCAGTTAAACGGGATAAGAAGTTATCTTTATACAATAGAAGAAAAAACATCCTTTAAGCACTACTTGTACTGTGACTATGATATCAATATTAGAAATTTATAAATTTATATTTATCAAATAGAATATTTAAGGCCTTTAAACAACAAAAAAGCATTAATTCATAACTAGCGACAGCTTAAAATTTTTATCTTGCATTTATATATGAACGAGCATGGATCGATATCAGAGAGCAAATTCGAGGTTATAGATGTTTGATGCGTTAGTTAGTTTATGTATAATTATTAATATAATAATGTGATACATCAATAATAAACTGATATATTAAGTAAAAACACCAAAAATCTTGGTTTAAAAGTCAATGATCTTAGCTAGGTTGGCGGCAGAGGCCTAGATATTTAGGAAAAAATCCTGGAAAGCAAAGCGGGGAAGCTGCGGCAAAAAAATTCTAAGCTCCCAGGAGAGCAAGCTTTGTGGATATCTAGCTAGAAATTATTTAGCAAAAACAGGAAGAAAAGCAGCTAAAATAATGCAGTGTCTGCTTGGTCCGTTGTTAGACAAAGAGAATGCGTGTATAGATATTTATGCTAAGCTGCTAATTAAAGATTGGATATAGCCCATGAAATGAAAAAAGGTGTGTAGAAGCGATATAGGAGCAAAAAGAGTGGTTGCAAGACCGAGAAAGGAGAATAATAGCTGGGGAGATGAAAAGATAGCCGAGAATTTTGCTAAAGATAAATTCCGTCAAAGCCTTAGAGGCCTCCGGGGCCTCTTAAGTGACAATCTTCAGATGCGGGGTCCAGATGCATACAGCGCACATGGGACACATGCGTTATATCTGGAGTAAATTTAGAGACTCTGTCAAATGGCGCGCAAAGGCCAGAGCCCACTCCAGGCACAGAAGGAAATTTAACGGAGATTTTGCCAGAGAGCTTTTAATGCAGAAACTGGTCACTAGAAGCACAAGAAATCTTCTGGGTAGTTGTTAGGGGGTTTGCCGGCAGAAAGGTAACAAGCAACAAAAGCCCGGAAGATCGTCAAAAGAAAAAACAAGCAGCAGCTTTCTGGTTTGTCGTTTGGAGAGCGTGGGGCCCGAGGAATAAAAAAATTTACTCATGAGACTGTTTGTCTTTATGGCGCAGCTGCTGAACTAACATCAGTTGCAAACTCACAACAGAAAAAAGCATTACACAAACCTTGATGATCTCGAAGATAAAATTAGATTTACCTGCTAATGGCTCTCTACTTTGTTTTTTTATGTGTTTCTACATATATAAACTTACGGTTGCAATAAGGGCAGATTATCTCTGACTCTGCACCCATCTCGAGATAGATTCTTGGGTGACCCAATTCACCCCCGTCGCAGCTCACCGATTTATTTTCCACCTCAGTAATATTTTTCATATTTTTACTATTTTTTTTATTCTACTATACATTATCTGATATCCTGATTAAATATTTACTATATTTTTTTGGGTATTTACTATAATATGAGCTGCGGAATTACTTGATTTTGCCCATGGATTTTGGATTGCTATTTTATACTTTTTTTTTTGGCAAGCTAGCCGGCAGAGATGAATTTGGCAATAAATATTATCATGATAAGAAAAAAAGATGGGCCATGTATAGCGGCATAGCTGAAGCTAGCAAAATACCGCCCCCTTGGCACGCATGGCTGCATTACATGACAGATGAGGTGCCCCAGCACACGCAGGTTTATGCGTGGCAAAAGCAGCATGTCCCTAACTTAACTGGCACATCGGCTGCGCATTATCCCGCTGGACATTTGTTGCGGAACAAGGAGCGCAAGACTTATGGCCACTATCAGCCTTGGAGGCCCGATTAAAGGAGTGAATATGAGAGATAACTTGCTGGAAGTTCTGGTTGGCTTAACAATTATATTGCTAGCTGCTTATTTCCTGTTTTTTGCCTATAGCTATAATAATGCTAACCGTTCGCAAGTTGGCTATAAAGTAGTTGCTGAGTTTACAAACGCTAATGGTCTTAATAAGGGTAGCGACGTTAGGATAAGCGGAGTGAAGGTCGGGACAGTAATAGAGAAGAATTTGAATATAAATAATCACCTGGCTAGGGTGGTGATACTGCTGGAACCTGATATGGAAGTACCCGTAGATAGTTCTGTAAGTATCCTGACCGATGGTATCTTTGGTGCTAAATATGCCAATCTTGTGCCTGGATCTGATAAAAGGCTGATTAAAGAAGGCGAATCTATAGCTTATACTCAATCTACGATTGACATAGAATCCATTTTGGCTAAATTCTTTTTTGGCAGAAGGTGATATTTATGCCCAGGAAGCATTTGGGTTTTCTGGTTGTTGTCTTGTTTATTCTATATTAATATTAGCTTATATTTTTAATAACTTTTTATATTGCGCTTTTTTGCATAGTTCCAAATATATGTAAGAATGAGCATTGTGCGTTAGTTTCCAGCTTACATTTTATTAATGTCATTTAAACATATTAATAAGTTTTTGTATATATAATAATATGTTATTATATCATATTAGGATAAATATGGAAACTATAGAAACTTTAAAAAATTATTGCGACCTTATTATGGCAGCCTGCCTGCGACGGCCCTTGCCAGGCATATCAGCCCCCCCTTTCTCTTCGTCATTGCGATGCACTTTCAGCTGTTCTGCTGTTTTTACAGAAGAGCATTGATGAACCTCTTCTTGCGCGCATGGATTATACTCACTTTCATGTCCAATATCCTGGTCTTTATAACACTTTAGTTCATAACCCAGAGCACAGGCACCCGATACATTTGGCGGGCCAATTTATCCAAGAACTGTCTGCCGTATATAAAGCTGTTGCCAAAGATTTGCCGGAGGACGTCAAACTTAATTTTGTTTCAGTAATATGTCTCTTTATAAATTACAAAAGCCCAAGTGGACAGCAAAACGCGTTGAATGAGTCATTAGAAAAACACTTTAAGGCAGAATTGAAAGAATTTACTCAGGAGTACTTGTTGCCATATATTGTTGATCACCCAAATGAAGAAGATATGAAGACTATAATAAAGAATGCAGCGCATCTGTCTCCGGAATCGGATGGGAATCATGGCTTGCGCCTTCAAGATATTAGGCTTTTATCATCACTTATTAGCAGTTTGGAGCAAGAAGCAAGCAGACACCCAGATTTTGAGCAACAAATATTCCATCCCGGAGCTGTAGCGCAGAGTTCTTCTGAGCCATTGCCAAGAAGTCACGATCCTGCTAAACCAGACAAAGGCACGCCAAGCCTGGGGGCATGAGGCATCTTTAGAGGATATATCTAATTCACCAGATATATTTATGGGTTGGTCCAAGTTTCGTGCATCTTGGACCGAGATTGCCCTGTGCTAAAATTCTGAGCATTGGCAGCTTTGCTGTTATTCTTCGATCATACTGCTATAACTTAATTAAAAAGTTCTCCAAATACAACGTAGTCCGGATTTCTGCCTGCGTCTTCTCTGTCCCAGCACTGTCGCGCTCCAAAGGACTTGCATCCTTTGAGATATTTTGCGAATATCTTTGAAAGTTCAGAGTGTTGATCCAGAGGATCTTGATAATTATAGGGATGAAAAATACCTGCATCGTCGTATTCACCGGGCATACATAAAAATCTTTGAACGTATATCCCGCCGCCTACACCACATAGAGCATTTGCTAGGTCATGAGAATAGGCTGCAACATATCCATAATGATCATAATCTATCTCAGGATTGTAGATTTCACGGTAGTGCTCTGCGCGGTCAATGTGTTCATTGAAATCTGAATCAAGCAAATTTAAATGCCCGTTTGGGTCATGGATTATAGTTACTATTTCATATATATTTTGCCTATTTGTTTGCTATTATATAATCAGTATAATCAGTTTATATAGAGTACAATAAGGTTAACAGATTAAGCTAGATTGTCTATATGAAAATTTTACCACAATTTGGCTCAGCTATGCCATGTTTATTTTTAGCCCAAGGATTGGATATGCAGCTTGGTGGCTTTCTGGGTCAATGTTTCGATGTCTTTGAGGGCATCCGCGGTTTTTCTCTCGCCCTTTTATGAGGAGTGCCTCATCAGATAAATTTATAACCTATCTTATAGATCTTTATTTTTTAGCTTTCTCTTTACTTTTATTATTTAATATAGTATGTCTTAGTTAAGAATAAGCAATAATTTGAAAATTTGCTATAATTATTAAGGAGATATTATGAAGTGTTTCGGTCCAAAATCAGAATATATAAGGCTGCTAAGAACCACGTGCCTTGCTGAATATTCTCGGCAAGAAGCACAAATGCCAGGCTGCGTCATAAAAGCACTGAATTCAATTCTATCAGCCCACATGCACCCAAGCACATTTAAGTATTGTGTGTGGTTCGTGGATTTTCCGGTGATTTTCTGTAAGCTTTATGAAAATGGCTACAATGCTTCTGAAGTGATTGATTTTCTAGATGGATTGAGGAACGCCTACGACAGAGTCGAGAATACTTTGCCAAAAGAAGCAAAATATAATTTTTTGACCACCATGCAGCGATATGCCTCTGGGATGAAGAATTTAGGGGAACTTGCAGGATATATAAAATCTTTTTTAAAAGATGATGATTTGGCCTTTTTGAATGACACTAATGTTAATACGTTTTTGAAAAAAGAACATAATTATCAAGATTTGTCAAGGAAGAGCGTTGCACAATTGGACAAAGCCTGCATGATGGCTTTTGATCATATGGAAGCAGAAGGATTCTTTAAAGAATTAGAGCCAGAATTCAAAGAAGTAGGGCGGGCTACACTAGACCACTTAAGATTCACAAGCTATATGGCTGATGCAGGCTTTTTTGTATTCTCAGAAGCACACAAAAATGTCGTCGATAGAAAGCAAGGGGAAATAGAAAAAGCATTAGAAGACATCGAAAAACGGAAAAACGCCGAGAAGGCAGAAACAGAGGAACATACTTGGCCACCAGAAACTGAACTTAGCGGTGCAAGGAATAATAAAATGCCAGGCAAAAAGCGACGCAATTCTAAAGAGATGAAAGATGAAAATTTTCAGGATTCTGAAGAATTGGTGCTAGTCAAAGAATGAATCCCAGGGCCAAGCTGTTGGCAGCGCTAATTCTTTCTGCTATATGCCTTGGTCAGGCGCAGCGCAGCCAGATATGTGCCTGCCCCGGCAGCTATGGTTATCAACAGCCCCAGGAGCTGCATGGGCAGGCTGTGGAACCTAAATAAGCCTTGCAACAAAGACGAAACCACAGATATGGCCAGCAGCATGAGCAAGCAGCATGAGCTCATGCGGCCTAGCTTATCTAGCGACATGGCCCTGTCCTCCAGCTGTAGAATGATTAGAAATACACCAATCCAAGCAGAAATAGACGCACCGAGGGCTATCCCGATATGCTTGAGTGGTACGATCAGCAGCAGACTCAGAATTATATTAAAAGCCAAGCATTTTAAATAAATTTTTATAAGCTCGCTGTTTTTTATAGAATCTTTGAGCATCTCGCTGATTATTACTGCAGGCAGCCCTATGGATATTGCAGCCAGCGTTTTGGCCACTTCCTGGGCTCCGCTGAATTTTCCATGTGCAAACAAAACAGAAACTATCTCATCTGGGATGATTGCTAGCATGCCCGCTGTTGGCAGCCCCAGCAGCACTCCCAACTCTATGCATTTTTGCGTGCTTAGTGGCATTGATTTTTTTGGTGCTATTGCAGCCAGCAGGATGGCGGCCAATATTTGCTGCAGCTGATAGCTATAATATAAATATGCGATGCCGCTTGGCACAAAACTCGCTAGTATGATGCTTGTTATGGCGTTCAGCTGCGGTATGTGGGCCAGTACTGTATCTGGACTCATGACTGATAAATTTTTATCCCTGCTTGGCTGCATCCCTGCTAGCTTTATTTTTATCCCTGTGTTATGTAAATTTATTATAGAATGCGTCAGTTGCAACATCCCTGCTGAGAGGATGCTCAGCACTAGTACATAGACAATATTATGTGAGTATTGATCCAGCAGGAGTATGATAAAAGCTGTGCACAGATGTGCGATGATCAGATTCAAGTTTGATATGTCACGACCGGCTGATCTCAGTCCCTGATTGATTGCCCTGCTTGCAGAGACGAGTATTATATAAGGAAAGATCAGCTGTGACAGCAGAACTGCTAGCCTGAGCTTGGGCCCATCTTTGATAAAACCCGGTGCAAGACCGTACATCACTATGGGGATTAGTATTTCAATCAGAAGGGTGAGCAATATCGAGGTGACGAGCACAAGAACGAGCATTTTGTTGATGTAGCTCTGTGCCCCTTGTTGGCTGAGTGTCTGGGCGGAAGATGTTTGAGATATCCGGAATAGATTGGGCAGTCTGAGTGCAATAAAAAAGGCCTCAGCGACACTTCCCGTACCCAAAACATAGGCAAATACAACATCACGGAATAGCTCTGATATTTTGGATACTACTTTCATCCTTATAATTATTAATTTCTCAAGTTGATTTTTGTTGATATTGATTCTATCATTTATGTAACCCAAGCATATATTTTTGTCTGTCTGATGCAAAGCAAAAAAACCCCGGTACTAGAGCAATATCTGAGCATTAAGCAAGATTACAAAGATTGTATATTGTTCTATCGCATTGGCGAATTTTACGAGCTGCTGTTTGATGATGCCGTCCTGGGGTCAGAGATCATTGGTGCAACTCTGACCAAGCTCGGTGGTGCGCCGATGTGCGGCGTACCTGCCCGTAGCGTTGATTTATATATCGCCAAGCTGATCAAAGCCGGCAAGAAAGTGGCTATCTGCGAGCAGCTGGAGCAAGATGAAGGCAAAGTGCTGAAGCGCGAGGTGGTGAGGGTAGTCACTGCAGGAACTGTAGTTGAAGAAGAGCTGGTGCAAACCAGAAGGCCGAATTATTTGGCAGCTGTGGTCCAATCTGGCAAAAAGTTCGTGTTTGCATGGATTGATTTATCAAGCAATAATTTTTTCTGCAACACTAGCAATTCCTTGTTGGATGGGCTTGAAATGATCATGCCGAGCGAGCTTTTGCTTAGCAAAGATCTTGCGTCTGACCTGGGGCATCTGGAGAAATATGAGCATAGCATTACGACTTTTACGACTTATGACGATGAATTTGCCGAGGATAGTCGTTCCGTATTTGAAGATTTTTATAAGGGTCATTTTTTATATGAGCTGGATAAATCCGAGCTGCTGGTCAGCGGTATTTTGATTAAATATCTGATTTCTACCAAAAATGCCACTGATCTGCTTCCCTTTCCGCAGCGCTATGCCGCCGGGGATTATATGCTGATTGATCGTTCAACCAGGAAAAATCTAGAGCTGCACAAAAGACTTAATGGAGAGCGCAGCGGCAGCTTGATCGATATATTAGATAGAACTAAGACTGGCGCCGGTGCTAGATTGCTGGCTGAGCATTTTTCTTTTCCTCTGATGGATTGTAAAGCTATTAATGATAGGTTAGATATCATAGATTTTTTTCTTAAGCATCCTCAGGCAAGAAACGATGTGCGCAATATTTTGAATTGCACTGCTGATTTTGAGCGTGCTGCGTCTAGGATTAATCTCAGGAGATATAAGGGCGATGACTTTTTCGCGGTCAGAGACGGCTTGAAAAATGCGTTGCAGATGTCCGAGATACTGCTGAAATTTAGCAATTATAGCCTTCTGAAGAAGATTTATGATGATTTGGGCGAGAATGGTGAGCTGATAGAGCTATTAGACCGCGCTCTTTATACTTATCCTGAGCCAGGCAACTATATATGTCCGGAATTCCACCCTAAACTTCGTGAGATACACGAATTTATGCGCAATAAGGAGGGTGTGATAAGGAAATTGCGTGAAAAATATCGCAAGATGACCACGGTTAAAAATTTAGAGATATCCTACCATAACTTTATGGGTTATTATGTCGAGATACCAGCGCAACACACAGACAAGATGACCAATAAAATTTTTATTTATAAGCAGAGCCTGGCTAAAACTGTGCGCTATATTACTGATAAGCTGAAAGATTTGCATATTAAGCTTATTAGCTTTAATGACCTGAAGAGTGCTCTGGAAAAAGAGATTTTTGCCAAATTGCGTACTAATATTGTGGCGCAGCTCAGCTCGATTCTTTTAGCTGCCGGGGCAATGGCAAAAATCGATGTGCTGTCTGCCTTAGCGCAACTGGCTGCCGAGAATAATTATACTCGTCCTAGTATCACAGCTAGTGGCAAGCTTATTATTAAATCCGGCAGGCACCCGATGGTGGAGCGACAAACTGGCTTTGTTGGGAATGACCTTGAATTGGATGAAAAAGGTAATTTCTGGCTGATCACTGCCCCTAACATGGCGGGCAAGAGCACTTTCCTGAGGCAAAATGCCCTGATTGTTCTTATGGCGCAGGCTGGCTGTTTTGTGCCTGCTGATTCTGCTGCAATTGGTCTGGTTGATAAAGTTTTTAGCCGGATTGGCGCCGGTGATGATATCTCTGCTGGGCACTCAACTTTTATGGTTGAGATGTCTGAAGTTGCTGCGATCGTGAAGCAGTCTACTAGTCGCTCTTTGGTGATATTAGATGAGCTAGGCAGAGGAACCAGTACCAGGGATGGAGTTGCCATAGCTACAGCAGTGGCGGAATATATCCATGATCAGATAGGCTGCAAAACGCTGTTTGCCACGCATTATCATGAGTTGGTGGACTATTTGGAGCCATGCTGCAGAGTGAATTTTTATAGCATCACAACAAGGCGCGAGCAGGGAAAAATGACGTTTTGCTATAGGCTGCAGCCTGGTGCATCTTTGGGATCTTATGGCATTGACGTGGCTGAGTTAGCCGGAGTGCCGGGTACCATTATTAACAAGGCCAGACTGCTTTTAGAAAATTAGAAGTTAATTAGTCCAGCTTTTTTTTGTATCATGGTTCCCGTCTTCCTTATATTCTCGGAATTTTAGACTTGTATGCTTGCCTTGTTGCAGATTCTTATTGTTCATATTGGCTAATGACTTTAAAAAAGCTAATATTTTTGGCTGCAGTGCTTGGTCTATTCGCCGAAAAGCATAAGCTAGCTCCAGCCGCTTCTCATCTTCGTCTGAAGCATGATTATATTCAAACTCAGCATTATCATCATCTAGATGGCACATATCCGTTTTTGCTCGGAATCCTTCAAAGAAGCTTGAGATATCGACATTAAGCACTTTGGCAAATTGATATAACCTGCTAGCGCCGACTCTATTACTTCCTTTCTCATATTTTTGTATTTGCTGGAAAGTGACCCCAACTGCAACGCCCAGAACTTCTTGGCTCATATTGCATGCTGAACGGAACATGCGCAATCTCTTTCCAACATGTACATCTACTGGGTGGGTAGGCATGTAAAAAGTATTTAAAGGGTTTAAGACAATTAACTATGATATTATATAATTTTTTCTATAGTTATTGCAACAAAAATTTAATCTTGATAGTCAGACTGGCATCACGCAGCTTAGTACGATATTTATGGGCTATAAATCCGGCAAATTTGACTAAGATAGCCGTCTTGCTTTAGCTGTGAAGCGCCCTATCCGAATTTGTTTTTGGAGCCCAACAAGCTTGTCAACGACGAATATCTGTAGTAGAAATATACGTTAGACTAATGAATTTACAATTGCTGTGATCTATTATTAAAATTATCCTAGGCTTTGTTTTATGTTTTTAGAGAGATAAATTTTTTGTTATATAGCTGCAGTTTATATTTTGCTAAAAGTTTGAGGTTCTGATTTGCTTGAGCAGAGAATACTTGATGAGATACTTGCTAAGTACAAGAGATTGGAGACTAAATTAGCTGGCCGCCTGGATCCCAGCGAGATTGCCGAGACATCACGTGAATATAATGCCTTGCAGCCCATCACTGCCCTGATTGATGATCTGGCAGAATGCAGAAATGCCCTTTCGGATACTGAAAAATTCTTAGATGAGAATGATCCAGAAATTAAGGCTTTTGCTCAGGAGGAGCTATCTTCCCTTAATTCGCGTTTGCAGAACATTGAAAGAAGCCTGAAACTGGCTTTATTGCCAAAGGATGCAGATGACAGTCGGAATGTAATATTGGAAGTGAGGGCAGGTACCGGCGGCAAAGAAGCAGCTTTGTTTGCAGCTGATTTGTATCATATGTATGGGCGCTACGCAGAGAATATGGGCTGGAAATTCGAGGTTATGTTTATATCAGAAATTGACATTGGTGGCTATAAAGAAGCCTGTGCGGTTATTTCTGGACGGGATGTGTTCTCAAAGCTTAAATTTGAATCAGGAGTGCATAGGGTGCAGCGGGTGCCTGAGACCGAAGCTGGTGGGAGAGTGCACACTTCTGCTGCCACGGTGGCAGTTCTGCCTGAAGCAGAGGAGCTGGACATAACAATCGATGAGAAAGACATAAGAGTCGATGTTTATCGTTCCAGTGGTCCTGGGGGACAGTCGGTTAACACAACGGATAGTGCTGTGAGGATAACTCATCTGCCCACCGGTATTGTGGTGATGCAGCAGGATGAGAAGTCGCAGCATAAGAACAAAGCCAAGGCTATGAGAATACTGAGAGCAAGGCTATATGACATTGAGCGCAGTAACAAGGAGAAAGAACGAGCCCAAACAAGAAGACAGCAGGTTGGTTCAGGCGACAGATCAGAGAGAATCAGGACCTATAATTTTCCGCAAGGCAGAGTAACTGATCATCGGATTGGCCTCACTCTTTATAAAATCAATGAAATAGTAAAGGAGGGCAGATTGCAAGAATTAATAGAGGCTTTGACTGAAGAAGATGAAGCAAGGCGCCTGTCGAGTGACTAGATTGCTGATGGCAAAAGCATGATGATTATATGCACTCTGATTATTCTTGTATTCACAGGCGGCAATGACAGCTGATATTTTATTACTTTCCAGTGTGTTTCTGCCTAGCTTTGCTGCGCTGCTGATATTACTTTGCCACAACAGGCAGAAAATTTTTATTGCAGCCTCTGTGGCAGCCTCTGTATCACTTTTTTTAATCTTGCTGGGCGCTAAGACTGCGTTTGGTGGTGACATGAGGGTTATTGCTGCTTTTGGCGTTGCCCCTGGCATTGAGATATCTTTTGCTTTTGAGCGTTTTGGGATGTTTTTTGCCTTAATCTCTTCATTCCTGTGGACAATTACCAATCTTTACTCGATCGATTATCTTACTATTAATCAGATACCTGGACGGGCAAAATTCCTGGGTTATTTCTGCCTATCCATGACTTGCGTTATGGGCATTGCATTTGCTGGCAATCTCATGACCCTGTTTGTTTTTTATGAGTTTCTGACCATCACCACATATCCCTTAGTGACGTTTAAAAAATCAAGCGAGGCCAGCAGAGCAGGCAGGATATATTTATTGATGTTGTTTGGATCCTCTCTGTTGTTTTTCTTTCTGGCTATAGTCTTGACATTTAATCTTGCTGGCACGCTTGATTTTGTTGAAGGGGGGATATTGCCCCAAATGTCTCCGGCTAAGTCCACGTTTTTGCTGCTGCTTTTTGCATACGGAGCCGGCAAGGCAGCCCTGATGCCGATGCACAGCTGGCTGCCCAGAGCGATGGCTGCCCCCAATCCTGTGAGTGCATTTTTGCATGCTGTGGCTGTGGTTAAAGCGGGCGTATTCACTATTATCAAGATAATTGTCTACATATTTGGCATTGACAATCTTTGCGCGTGCATGCAAGAGGCGACAAATATATTGCTATATATTGCGGGGCTTAGCGCTGTTTTTTCTACCCTGATGGCCCTCCGGCAGGATAATTTGAAGAGAATGCTCGCCTATTCCACCGTCAGCCAGCTTTCTTATATGATCATGTCTGCTGCTTTGTTCAGCAGCGCTGCTGTTGAGGCTGCGTTTTTTCATTTACTCGCGCATGCATTTGCCAAAATCACTCTATTTTTTGCCGTGGGGGCAATTTATAGTTTTTCGGGTCGGCAATATATAAGCGACCTAAATGGCATAGCGCAAAAGCTTCCCCTAACCATGCTTGCATTTGCGATCGCGGCCTTATCCATGATTGGGCTGCCGCCCACTGTCGGGGCTTTAAGCAAATTTTTTATTATCAGAGCAGGCTATGACAATTTATTTGTAGTGGCCGTGACTCTAATAAGCACGATTGCCAACGCTTTTTATTTTCTCCCGGCGCTTTACAGGGCCTTTTTTTGCAAGCTTAAAGGTGGGCACATCAGAAGTGAGTCTATGCTTTTAGCCATTCCTGCTGTGGTGACTTCTTGCTGCTTAGTCCTGTTATTTTTCTTCTCAAATTTTGCTTTTGCGCTGCTCTGATGCCTTTATTAAGGGCCTCATGGCGTGATGCATAGTCCCAACTCGGCTGGATCCAATCGCTTTTTTGCCTCTATTTCTGCCGCTGACAGGAAGAGAGGATTGCCTCTATCTGAGGTGTCACTATCTATTTTTTCTATAATAAAATGAGTGGATTCGATTATCTTCCCATAGGCATCTTTTCTGTTTATGGGTGCTCTTCTATATTGATAGACTTGGCCTTTTGCAGAAAATATATTATCTCCGCCAAAAGATGCATCATCGAGTTCCTGCTGAGTGAAATCTGCGAAATATTTTGCGCTTTTTGTGTCATCTTCTACGGCCTTGCCATCTTTGAATTTCACTGGCACTAATTTCTTTGCCAGCTCCTTGAAGTATATTGTTTTTGTTGTTCCGCCGATATTTCTCTCGATTTTATATCTTCCAGGCTCGGGATCCCAGCCTCTTAGGCACAGCTTGCTCCCGCTGGGGTTATCTTGATAGATTATCATCCCGGGGTTGCATTCTTTGCTTTGCTCCACTAGACGTCCTCCTGAGCATTTTTTAGCATTTATTGTTATGGCGCTGCTGTCGCTCCTGGTGCAGTTTTCACTGCTTTCTATTATTGCTCCGGAGGGGCATTTTTTCGCTGTAACTATTGAGATACCTTGATCACAGCTACTAGTCTCATTAACTATTGTTTTGCCATCACATCTTTTTTTCTTGCTGCTGCTATCTATTCCGCCGTTGCTATCCAGATTTGCCCTGAATGCACCGAGCATATATCCATAAAATTTTGTCTCTGTCCCTGGGTACAACAGCAGAGATTGTGGAGAGCCTGCGATCTCCACTTTCAGCTTATGTAGATTTCTTGCAGCATCAAATCCTCCATGTGATATCTGCGGTTCAGGCATTTTGGGGCGAGGATAACAGCCAATTAGCCATGACGCCCCGTCTTTCTCCTGATTGAGGCAAACTTCCTCCATATCCAGCTTTACTATAAACTTCAGCCTTCTCGTGTTGCCTGAAGGTACCAGATCATATTGCTTCTTGGATTCAAAATCTTCCTGGTTTGATGTTTTGTTCTGCGTGCTGCTTATGTCCGCATCCAGAACTTGATTTAGCTTGTTTGCAATAAAGGTCTTAATTTTGGGACTGAAGAAAGTATTGCCGTCTCTTGCATATACTGCCTTTGGTGGCTGTGCGGAGCTGATGGACGGACAAAAAGGCGGAGGCGGAGGCGGATCCGGAACTTCTAGGCAGAATAATCTTCCGGCCTTTTTATTCAATACCCTTGCGCTAGTTAAGCAATCACCCGCGGCATAAGCGCATATTAGCGTGTTATTTTCTTCGTATTGCACCTCCACTGCGGTACCGACATATTCGCAGTCTCCTGGTCTTAGTGTTGTTCTTTTGCTTCTTGTGCAGCCAAGTTTTCCCCAATCAGCTGTCCATTCCACTTTGATTTCAGGGTTAAAAAATCCGTCCCAATTATCTTTTGTCATCTTGTAGGTTGGTGCAAAACCTACAAGGAATGCTCTGTTTGTGCATTCTGAATATTTGGTTGGATCGTTTATTATTCTTATTGTCCCGACACCGCCTAAATACCTTTCTGTACAGTTTTTACAGCTGCCGAGGGCTGACCCTGAGAACGCCATCAGCAGACTATACAAAGCTACAAAGAACAAGTATCTAGCTGTGATTGGCTTTTTCATAAAAAGCAGGGATCCATTTTTCGGGATCATCTCCAAGCTCACTGATGACCTCTTCCATAATTTTAATTTTAGATTCTTGGCCAGATAATATATTTTTTGCTTTAATCTTTTCTAAATTGCACTGAATGACTTTGAAGTGATCTTGGCGCTGCAGCAAAAAATAATCCCTTGATTTACTTCTGAGCAAGCCTACTTCTTTCTCGGGAAGATTGCAATATTTATATGCTTTGCTGGGCTCTGGGTCCGGTAGAAATATTTTGTTAGGGATGCTAGAAAGCGTCTGGGCTGCACTAGATTGTGGCGCCTTATCTACAAAAATCACTATGCTATTTTTTGTTTGCATTTGTTGCAGCCAATCTTTCAGGTTGCTTCTGACCTGCAAGATTTGCTTTAGTGGGAGATTAATGATTAAGATTTTATCATCATCATTCATTTCTATCATATATATTATATAATGCAGAATCGGCAGCAGCAGTTCCGGTATTGCGGAGATTTGACTAATATCTATGCCGAATATTTCTCCATTGGGAAAATTATCTTCCTGATCACTAAATATTGCTAAGAATTTTTCATATTCCGTTTTAACTTCTATATCTTGAGTATAATCTTTTATTCTGGAGATTTGGTGCATCTTTTCTTCGCTGATCTTTGTTGCCATTTGCTCGATTTTGCTTATATTCTGCTTACTGGTTTTTTTGTTTGCTATTAGCAAAAACCTCAAGAATTCTTTTAAGAAATTACCATCATTTATTTTTAATGGATTGAGCTTAAATCCATGTGTGTTGTTTTCTGGATCAATGACGAAATAGTCCCCACCCAGAGCTTTGACCAGTATATTTGCCGATCTTTTCTGATCTATATAGATTATTTTGGTTTTGCTTGCTTGTGACGCAATGAGGTTGGTGATGGCGTTCTGGTAGGCCTGGTCCTTACCAATAATGATCGTATGCTCGTTGTTTCTTGCCTCCAAGCTGAAAGAATATGCCACATCTGCATTGTCCTTAAACTTTATCGATGATGCATGCCCGGATTTTGCAGCACTGCTGAAATCCGTCTCTGATAAAATTAAAAACTGGCCCGCATTTTCTGTTTTTATTGGCGTGACATCGCAGATGAATTGGTAATTGCCCGGTAGCTGCGACCAGTAAGTTTGCTCCAGCTTTATATCTGTCCTATATGTGACAATGCCGAGCCCGGACAGGGCTGACACCACCTTATGGGCTGCCCAGCCGAGATCTGTCTTGCTATCTGCAGAAACTGTTATGGTGGTTTGCGCGTTGCAGAAACTTGTTGGCAGGACATCCTCTTCTTCGATTATGTCATCTATGCCAAATTCCTTGATTAGCTCCTCTGAATTGCTGATTTGCAGCAAATAATGTTGATTGTGATAGTATTTTGCTGCGCTTTTCTGGTTAATGAAATTCAGCGCCTGGGTAATGATTAAATTTTGTGACAACTTCAACAGCTTATTCAGGGCTTCTTCTGGCAGCTTATTATAGCTTTTAGTTTGCAGGACTGCGCCGAATTTCTTTGTATCTGGCCCTGCGATCTCAAACTCATTAAAACCAAAAGCAATTGCGCTGGACGATAGGCTTTTTGCTATGTCGTGCTGGGATAGCGGCTGCAAGTTATCAGATAGATTGACTAATTTGTTTAAAAAAGTGGTTATCTCGGAATAAACATTATCCAATAAAGTAACCAGGCCCAGCTTTTTTGGAGAAAATACACCGAGATAATCAGCTATCTTGTCCGTAGTCTCATTCAGTTGCTGATAGGTTGTTTTTACATATTGTCCATGTTTTTTTTTTGTTTGACCTGGAAAGATATTGTTTAGCGGGTTCCTGAGCTTAAATGGCGCACCTTTTGCCACAAGAGTAATATATATATCATTTACATATTGCGTGTCTAGTGCATTTGACTTTAGCCAGTCTTTTTCTGTTTCCCGTGAGAAGTAGTTGCTTGATTCAATGGCTGTGCCGAAATTATAGGCATATCTGACCGTATGAAGCCAGACCATAAAATCAGTATTTTGCACATTTTTTGTTATTGCCTTTATTATTGCATCCCTGAGCTCTGTACCTCTTGGCAGCTGCTTTTTGTCTGTAAAGTCTGATATTTTGATAATTTGTAGCAATTCCCCATTTTTAGTAATTATGGAATCTGGGCTATAGTGACAGGAATAAGGAATAAGGCCAGGATCAGGGCGCTCTAAGCTCAATACATTCTGCGTTCTTACATACCCTGTGGCCTTATTGAATATTTTATTCAGCTTTTCCATGCCGCACTAACTCGACGACTTCGTGCATAGATTAGCGTCGTCTCCGGATATCCAGACCACCATCTGCTCTGCACCAAAAATCAGCCCAATACCAATCGCCATGACCAGCGCCACAC
>BLZN01000101.1 GCA_014132315.1 Rickettsiales bacterium
AAATTATAGACGCAGGAGAGCAGATCTTGGAGAGCTTTGAGGCAATGCGAGAAGAATTAAACAGCAGAATCACCAGCGATGATACGCAGGATTCTGGCAGCATATACAACAAGATATTGCAGACTTATTCGATCGAACTCCCAGCAATAAAGACACTCGGCAATAAGGAAGAAATGCTTGATATTATCAACTCAGCAACAGAAAAATATTTCCAAGATAAAATAGATAATTATGGGAAGGAATTGACATGCAAGCTGCAAAAAGATATATGGCTATATTCCATAGATAAAATGTGGAAAAACCATCTACTGGCCCTGGACCATTTAAAACAAAGCATTGGACTACAGTCAGTGGGGCACAAAAATCCTCTCAATGAATTTGCAAAAGAAGCATTTCTGCTGTTTCAGTCCATGCTCACAGAAATTGAGGAAAATGCTGTCATTATATTCTCTCATGTAATGATCGACGTAGACACCCCGAGTGCACCCATTATGCCATCAATTATGCCAAAGTCACCTGGGATTAACTTAAAGACTAGCAACAGCACCCCCCGCAACAGACCATGCCCATGCGGCTCTGGCAAGAAATATAAATATTGCTGCGGGAGAAAGGAGGCTAAAATATAGCTGAGTATCTATATTGCCACCAGGTTTTTGTATAAATTATCCAATCTCATCTAATGATACATCATCGATAAATGCTCTAGATAGCCCCAACAAAGTCAAGAAGTAGCAACAAAATGACTTCGGAAGAAAATGTAAGTGCTGGGTTTAGGACCTAGAGCTATATTTTGATCTTATGGATAGGAATCAGATAATATATTGACATAAAAAAATATTATGACTATAATGATAGCTATATGATATAAAT
>BLZN01000102.1 GCA_014132315.1 Rickettsiales bacterium
TCTTCTCGCATTGCCTCAAAGCTCTCCAAGATCTGCTCTCCTGCGTCTATAATTTCGTTGCGCTGCTTGAATATTATTTGCCTCTGTTCGTTCATGATATTATCAAATCTCAGGATATTTTTTCTGATATCAAAGTTCCTGGACTCCACTTTTTTTTGCGCTTTTTCCAGTGCTTTGCTGATCATAGGATGTTGTATTGCCTCGCCATATTTCAGGCCCAGTCTGGTGAGCAAACCGGAGATTTTATGCGAGCCAAAGATACGCATTAAATTATCTTCCAGCGACAGGAAAAATTTTGATTCCCCAGGATCTCCCTGTCTTCCAGAGCGCCCACGCAGCTGGTTATCTATGCGGCGGCTTTCGTGTCTTTCAGTACCGACGACAAACAATCCGCCGGCCGCGATTACTACTTTCTTGTCTTGAGCAACTGAGTTCTCTGCTGCGTCTCTAGGTTTTTCTGGCTGCTGTAGAGCAATAAAATCAGCATTG
>BLZN01000103.1 GCA_014132315.1 Rickettsiales bacterium
CCATCAGGTTTGCGCATAACAGCTGCCAGGCTCTTGCCAGGCTCCTGGAGGTCCATCGTGGCAAGTTCCGTCATTGCCTGATAGCAATTGAGCATGTCTACAGCATGGATGGAGATATTGCCGATATAGATGAAATTATGAAGCTTGCCAGGCAGCACGATTGCTGGGTGCTGGTTGATGATGCACATGGATTTGGCGTCATTGATTGCAGATATAGGCAGCAGAAGCCCGATCTGCAGATAGGAACCTTATCTAAGGCCATTGGTGCATATGGCGGCTATGTATGCACCAGTGCAGCTGTAGCGCAACATCTGACCAATAAAATGCGCAGCCTGATTTATTCCACCGCCCTGCCCCCTATGGTTATTGCAGCAGCAAAGGCAGCCTTAGATTTGATTATTCAGCAGCCTGAGATTGCTCACAGAGCGATGTATCTGGCCAAAATATTCTGCGATCTTTTGGGCCTGCCCACACCAAAAAGCACCATAGTGCCGATAATCCTTAAAAGCTCTGACGAAGCACTCACTGTCTCACATCGACTGAAAAAACATGGATTTTTGGTGACCGCCATCAGGTCGCCCACTGTCCCTACACCAAGGCTGCGTCTGACTTTTTCTGCTAACCACAAAGAAGAGGATGTGAGAAAGTTAGCCAGCATACTAAAACAACTGTTACAATAAATTTATTTGCTATAAACTGAAACACAATCAGCTATTTATAATGTTATTATGAGTATTTTAGACAGATCCGTAGTAAAAATTTCAGGCCCAGACACCATAAGTTTTTTACAGTCAATAATTACTAATGATGCCAATAAACTTGATGATAAAAAGGCTATATACTCGCTTATTCTAAACCCTAAAGGAAGAATATTATATGATTTTTTTCTACTAATGCATGACAGTGGAGATGACAACGAATGCGTGCTGCTGGATTGTAACAGCAGCTTCACCTCAGATTTGGTCGAGATGCTCAATTTCTATAAATTCCATGCAAAGGTAGAGATTGAGGATGTCTCCGAGCATTATTCCGTTGCTATTGTGGCAAATAATGGAGCTGAAAATGCCATTGCGGTGTTTTCAGACCCCCGGAACCAAAATTTGGCTAATCATGCTATTCTACCAAAAAACCAGAAATTAGATTTGCCTCAAATCAGCCCTAAGGATTATAACTTAGCCAGAATAAAAAAACTAATTCCTGATTGTGCTCTGGATGTCGCCAGTGGCAAATCTTTCCCGCTAGAGTTTGGGCTGCAGAACGCCATTAGCTTCAGCAAAGGCTGCTATATTGGTCAGGAAGTGGTCTCACGTGCTTTTAATTCTGGCGTGGTGCGCAAGAAGCTTTATTTAGTCTGCGCAGAAGAGACGCTACCTGGTTTCGGTACCGAAATTATTGCTGATGACAACAAAATCGGCACTATGTGCAGCAGTGAGGGAAATATTGGGTTAGCCCTGCTGCGAATCAGCGAAATCAACAGTATTACTAAAAATAAGAGCGCTATTTTTGCGGCAGATATTCCTCTTAATGTCTCTTCTAATCCCTAATTAATCGGATATTAATCCGTAGTCTGTAGTTTACCAAGGTAATTGAATTTATTTTTGCCTTGTTGTGTTATATAGGTTGCTTAGTATCAGTTTTTTGTTTGTTTGTTGTACTTCCGCTGCATTTGCTAGCGATTTGAGCGCGCATGATGCAGCGTTTACAAAGATATCTGAAGCACTTAAAGCTGAGAGCGCTACTGCAGAAGATATGGGCAATAATTCTGAAGAAATTATCAGAAGCAAAAAATTCAGCATGCAAATCAAGCAGAGCTTGAAAAAGACTAGCGCTATGGTGGCGATAAACATTGGTAATTCCACCTTAAGAATAGGGCACAACGAAGCAGCAATAGCACTTTTTAGCGCAGCCCTGCACCAAGAAAAGAAAAATCATGATGCTTTGTTTGGTCTGGCAGTGGCATACCAACTAAGAAAAGACTTTTTGTCTGCCAAAGATACTTATATAAAACTAATAAATTCTTATCCAGCTGATCATCCGGTTGATTATAAAATAGCTAGTAACTTCATTAATTTGATAAAATATACCGATCCAGCAGAAGCTGTAGATAAGCTGAATGAGCTCCATCTGGCTAATCCCAATTTCGTTCCGGTGATAGTTGCACTAGGCAGCTTATATATAGACATGGAGGACTACGAGAAGGCTCTGGGTTGCTGGCAGAAAGCCCGCCAAACCAACCAAGATAATGTAATTTATAATTACAATTTGGCGGTTTTATATGATCGGCTGGGTGAATTTTCTAAAGCAGCAGAGCTCTATAAAGCAGTTTTATACAGCCACACAGAAGAATTAAGAATGGTTTCTGTAGCCAAAACACAAATACTAGACAGATTATTAT
>BLZN01000104.1 GCA_014132315.1 Rickettsiales bacterium
GCACCTCCTGTCCAATGATGACAGCTTGTCTGAAAAAGCCAACTCAATAAAATTGAAGTATATTGCTCAAGTGGGCACAAAACCTGCATCTTTTGTAGTTTTCGTTAACAGAAAGCCGAGAATTAACTATGTTAGATACTTCGAAAAGGAATTAAAAAGCTTCTTTGGCTTGTCTAGCATACATATCAAGACGAAATTTAGAATGGCAAGAGCGAATTGCTACTAAAACTCTTGCCTTTTTGCTATCTATATAAGCCGTCCTAGCAAATTAGTTAAAGGGATGTGCTATATAGTCTATGCATATCTAAAAATGTAACTAATATACAGTAACAGCATCTCTTCATGCAGCAACCCGCGCTTGAGGCTGATGCTGCTGTACTGCAGTAGTAGCAGTGCAACAATCTACAGCTGTCTCGGCCGCTACATTGGCATTTTTTTCTTGAGTTGACTGTGATGCATGTTTTTGTGTTGCGTCTTTTTCAAATTCAGCGTTTGAGTACAGACTTAAACCACATCCAATCACTATCAAGGCAGCCGCGATAGCTGCTAGCCAAGCAGTAGAAGCAAAGAATACGACCGCAACTATCGCAGTCACAGCACCTGATGCAGTGAAAATATTGCCAGCAGCTTTTGCATTATCTTTAAACTTAAACATATCAAATCTCCTAATCTTAATTAGATTAACGGAGATCATATTAATTCATCGATATTGTGGTGTCAAGGTGTTTTAAGCCCCCCTAATTTGTTGGGCTCAAGGATATATCTATTTTAGTTAAGCTAGTATTAATTCTACATTATATACTAAAGATTATCTACTCGCTTGTAAGACAAACCAACATAGATAAAACCTCGTTTTAATTAAAGGATTTTTTATTGCTTGATGTGAATATAGATTTAATATCAATACCTTAAAACACAGGCATAACCGTCATAATTTCACCATTTGGGCACATAAATCTGCTAAGTAATCTGTTGGCCAATTATATAAGCGATTTATTGCCATATTACAGCTTAACAACCACTAATATTGCAACGGTATACACCAAAATACCAATAAACATCATCCATACTTGGGTGTTTGCCATAAATGAGCGCTGGAAAATTTTTGTTATGCGTGGCCAGCTATATGACACCAAATCTCCTTGAGAAAGCATGTTGATTATATTTCCCTCTTTATCCACAATTGGCAGGTGGCGGAATCTTCCCTGTGTCATGCGACGCATCAGATCTGCTATTGCGTCTTCTTCCCGGGCTACCTTAACTTCCCTGGTCATTACATCAGAGACTTTTAAAGACTCTATGTCCTTTCTCTTTGCTACGACTTTTTTCAGAATATCACGCTCGGTGAACATGCCAATTACTTTTTTGTTTTTGGCGACAATAGCCGCGCCGAAATTACGCTCCACCATCTTTTCCACCGCATCATATATCGACAAGCTCTCCTCTATGATGAGCATATTATTTTTCTTGTCTTTGTATTCTGGGATATCCTTTATAAGCATACAAATAGCCCTATATGATAACGTAGCAATGCTATAATAAATCTCTGGCTAGCACAATAGCCCAGCAGATAAGTCATTATCTATTTTTGCTATCTGAAGACGCATCTTCTGCCTCATTTTCCTCATTTAATGCGACCTTTAGTTTTGTGATTGCTCCATAATCAGTGAGATCAAACCTAAGCGGCGTTATAGTAATATAGCCTTCTTGCAGGGAGCTTATATCCGTGTTCTCTGGATCTTTTTCTGGGTTATGACGCAGCGTATCTAGCCAATAATACGGCATTCCTCTGGGATCTATATTTGAAGTTACTGCGCAATGGGCGATGTTTTTGCCCTGCTTGGTAACTGCAATCCCCTTAACTGGAGTTTGCATAGGAAAATTCACGTTCAGAAAAAGCTTTTTTGGCCAACCCATTGCAGCAAATTTCTTCATTAGCTGCACGCCAAGCTCCTCAGCAATTTTCCAAGGAACCGGATGATGTCTTTTATAAGCTTGGCTGAGCGCTATTGCAGGTATGCCAGATAGTGCCGCTTCCATAGCCGCGCCTACAGTCCCTGAATAAGTCACGCATTCTCCTATATTATCACCGCGGTTCACTCCTGACAGCACCAAATCTGGCTTCTTATGAGCCATGATCTCATTGACCGCCATTATCACGCAATCAGCAGGGGTGCCACTAATGGAAAAACGTCGCTCTGAGAGTTGCCTAAACCTGATTGGTCTGAGACCAGTAATCGAATGAGCAAAGCCGCTGCATTCCGTATCAGGGGCCACCACCCAAACCTCCTCAAATATTTTATTTGCTATAGATTCCAAAACAGACAAACCGGTAGCCTGTATTCCATCATCATTAGTTATTAATACTCTCACTATTCAATTTATGATGCCGATAAAAGATTATGGTAGTCTTTTTTTATCACGTTTACAAGCAAGAATCGATAACTCGTATAGCAAAATCATCGGGATCGCAAGCCCAAACTGGCTTACTACGTCCGGCGGGGTTAGTATCGCAGCTAGAATAAATATTATTACTATTGCAATTTTTCTGCCTCTGATCAAAATATTATGATCAATTATCCCGGCTTTGCTAAGCAAAGTTAAAACCACAGGAATCTGAAACGACACGCCAAATGCAATCATGAATTTCATCGAAAGGTCTAAATATTCGCTAACTTTTGGCATAAGCACTATGGAGCCCAGGCTGCTTTTGCTCTCAAAGCTCATGAAAAATCTCCACGCCGCTGGAATTATATAAAAATATGCAAATGCCACTCCTAAAAAAAATAATGCGGGACTCAGCGCTAAATACAATGAGAATATCTTGCGTTCCCGCTGATAAAGACCAGGCACAATAAACCTATATAAATTCCACAGGAGCAAAGGCACAGAAAGCAAAAAAGCAGCAAATACTGAAATTTTAACATAAGTCAGGAAAGCTTCCGTCATTCCAGTGTAGATCAGCTCTATCTCTGGGGTCTTGTTCTGCTTAACTAAAGGCATCAGAATAAGCTGATATATCTTTTCTGAATATATGTAGCAAGGCACAAAGGCAAGGATGAAGAGCAATATGAATTTTCCAAAGCATCCTCTGAGCTCCAGCAGGTGTTGCAATATAGGCTTTGGCTCATCATCAGTCATTGCAGCAAGAGAGTGGCAGATTTTTAATTCAAATATTAATTCAAATAGCCGATTTCTTTATAGTATCTTTCCGCACCTTTGTGTATCGGGGCTATGCTATTATCTGGTATCATATCCTCAATGGTCAGATCAGCCAGGGACGGGTGCATAGCCCTAAAATTCTTCAAGTTCTCTATTATATCTTTGGTGACTTTATACACTACCTCCTCCTCAATATCTTCTGAGGTAACAAGCAAAGATTTTACACCAAATGTCGTAACTTCCTCTGGCACCCCTTGATATAACCCACCAGGGATAGTAGCTCTTATATAGTGCGAGTTCCCGGCCATGATAAAATCTATATCTTTTGCTGAAACCGGGACTATTCTGATATCACAAGTAGAGGCTGCCTCCTGGATACTTCCGTTGATATGTCCCACCACATAAATTATGGCATCAACCTTGTTATCACAAAGGGCCTGAGCTTGCTCAGATGACCCCAAGTCAGAAGCGAACTTAAAAGTTTTTTTGCTCCAGCCTTTTTTCTGCATCAGCAACTCCATGGTTGCCTTAATTCCTGAACCAGGATTGCCTATATTTACTCTTTTGCCTTTCAGATCATTTATATCTTTAATGCCGGATCTGTTGCTGGCAACTATAGTAAACGCCTCGGTATGCATGCTAAATATCGAGCGTAGCTTTAGCATTGGACCAAGGGATTTGAAGATATTTTTTCCTGTATATGCATAATACGCCCAATCAGACTGAATGATAGCAAGATCTACCGCATTGCTTCTTAGTGCGTTTATGTTGAATATTGAAGCAGGCGTTGCTTCAACAGAGCAGCGTATGTTGTCTCTTTTGGAGTACCTATTAATCATCCTGCACATCCCTCCGCCTATAGGAAAATACACTCCGGAGGCCGAACCGCTCGCTATTGTAATAAAATTAATTCTGCTTGATTTTGGGCTTTGATAGGCCGCTATACTGTTTGCCGACACCAGGCCTAACATGGTGAGTATAATCGGAATAGCGTATCTAACTCTCATAGAATTAACACCAGCAAGGTTTACGTTAAAGATAGGCCGATTGCCCCAATATTGCAATAGTTTTAATATGCTGTTGCACTTCGAGATATATTTGCTAATATTGGAGTGCTTATTCTAATCTTGGATCTACAATGACTACAAAAAAACGCTATGAAACCTATAAAGTAATGGTGGGTAACGTCGCAGTTGGCGGGGGTGCTCCGGTAGTAGTGCAATCAATGACCAGCACAGACACTGCAGACGTAAAAGCCACCGCTGCGCAAGCAATAGAGCTAGCGAAGGCAGGCTCAGAAATCGTCCGCATCACGGTCAATAGTGATGACGCAGCTAAAGCTGTGCCATATATAAGGGATGCAATGTGGGAAGAAGGGGTATACGTCCCGCTGGTTGGCTGTATGCATTATAATGGACATGAGCTGCTCACCAAGTATCCTGCCTGTGCAGAGGCATTGGATAAATATCGTATCAATCCGGGCAACGTGGGCTTTGGAGAAAAACGCGACAAACAATTCGAGCAGATAATAAATACTGCGCTAAAATATAGCCAAGATGCAGAAGAAGACACGGATAATAATATAAATAATAACAATAATAATTCTACAGAAAATGCAGGTGGATCTTCTGCTGCTAGCCCCTCAAAAAGGTCATTCAAAAAGCGCAAAAAGGCCATACGTATAGGAGTAAATTGGGGTAGCCTGGACAAGGCACTGTCGAAAAAACTAATGGATGAGAACGCGAAGTTAGTGCGCCCTAAACCATCTCAGGAAGTGCTCAGGGAAGCACTTGTGCTTTCTGCCTTAACCAGCGCAGAGCAGGCAGTAAAACTTGGCCTAAGTCCTGATCAAATCATCATTTCCTGTAAAGTCAGCAGAGTGCAGGACGTGGTGGCCGTGCACAGAGAGCTCGCGAGACGCTGCAAATATCCACTGCATGTCGGTCTGACTGAAGCTGGCATGGGCATGAAGGGAATCGTTGCAACCACAGCTGCTCTATCGATCTTATTGCAGGAAGGCATCGGTGACACGATACGCGCTTCTTTAACTCCTCGTCCTGGTGAGGCTCGCACCAATGAAGTTAAGGCATGCTGGCATATTCTGCAGGAGCTTGGACTGCGCCCTTATGCTGCGCAAGTTACGGCTTGTCCATCTTGCGGACGCACCAAGAGCACTTATTTCCAGGAACTGGCTGGCCAAGTTACAGATTATCTGGATTCAAAGATGGCTGTCTGGAAGCCTCAATATCCGGGAGTTGAATCAATGATCGTGGCAGTCATGGGATGTGTTGTAAACGGTCCGGGAGAAAGCAAACATGCTAATATTGGCATCAGCCTCCCCGGCACTGGCGAGAAACCGGTTGCAGCAGTTTATGCAGATGGCCAGAAATATTGCACATTACACGGGGACAAAATTCTTGAGGAATTCATAGCGATTATTGAAAATTACGTTAGAAATAAGTACGGATGTAAGGTAGCAGCTGCATAAGCTTGTCTTTTTTGCTTAGGTTGTCTTTATTCAAGCACAGATTATTTATAGCTCAAAAGATGCCTCAATTAGCCTCTTAGTATATTTATTTTTTGGTGAACTCAGGATTTGCTGTGTAGGCCCTGTTTCTACTATCTTGCCCTGTTCCAATATTATTATATAGTGACTTAAGCTTTTTATTATTTGTAGGTCATGGCTAATGAATAAATAAGTAATTTTATATTTTTGCTGTATCTTTATGAGCAATTTTATAATTTGGCATTGGGTTATATAATCAAGAGCAGAGGTGGGCTCGTCCAGCACTATGAACTTTGGGCTTAACGTCAGCACTCTGGCAATAGCGACTCTTTGTCTTTCGCCACCGCTACATTCATGTGGATATTTAGACAATATATCATCTTTTAGACTGACATCTTTTAGTGTTTTGCGGATCAACTTCGCCTTTTCTTGACCAGAGGACTTCCTATGCAAATTAATCCCCTCGCTAATAATCTCATCAATTTTCATGCGGGGATTGAGGCTAGAGAACGGATCTTGAAAAATTATTTGCATATCTTGGCGGTATTTTCTAATGGGATATTCATCATTATGGATAGGATGATTATTAATATATATCTTGCCCTTGCTTTTGATTAGCTTCAGCATTGCCTGCGCCAGGGTAGACTTACCAGAACCACTGACACCCGCTATGCCCAAGGTGCAGCCTTGCTTCAGGCAGAAAGACATATCATCTATCACCTTGTGATATTTTTTAAATATTATGCTAGCAGATAGCTCCACCGAAAGATTTTGGACTATCACTGCATTCTGGTCCACTTCTGCCTCCGGAGCAGGCGCTGTGCTGAGGGTAGCCCCAAGCAGCTTTTTTGTATAGTCATGCTGCGGAGACTGATATATCTTGGCTGTATCCGCTGTTTCGCATATCTTTCCCTTATGTATAACACTAACTTTGTCTGCCACTTTTCTTACGATATTAAGGTTATGGCTTATAAAAAGTATTGATATTTTATTTTTCAATTTTTGAAGTAATTTTAATATCTGCATCTGTGTTACAACATCTAAGGCGCTTGTTGGTTCATCTGCAATTAGCAAATCAGGATTATTTGCCAGAGCGATCGCAAGCATCACTCTCTGCCTTTGCCCCCCGGAAAGCTGGTGCGGAAATGCATTCAAACGATTTTTCAAATTAGCCAGCTCCACTATATCCATCAGCTCAAGCACTCTTTCTTTGATATTAGAGATTTTATTATGTATTTTAATAACCTCGCTTATCTGTTTTTCTATTGTGTGCAGAGGATTAAGAGCAGCCAGAGAATCCTGAAATACTATACTTATACGATTTCCTCTTATGGTGCGCATTAGGCACTCCGGCGCATTAACCAGCTCCTTATCTTCAAATCTTATGCTGCCGCTTTGCGTAACGTTTCTATGCAACTGCAATATAGAGAGTGCAACAGAGGATTTGCCAGAGCCGCTTTGCCCGACCAGCCCTAGGGTCTGGCATCTATCAATGCTGAGGCTAACGTCTCTAATTATCAGTTTATTCTTCGGCGGGAACCTAATCGATAGTCTGCTAATTTTTAATAAACTCATCTATTATTTTAGAGGCAAATAACTACATTCTAGTATATTTCCTCCACAAAAACATCACACATCTTCTGTGCAACACAGCATTCTCACAAACTTAATTGTTTTTCTATATACGTTATTGTTAGTATTATACATATAATATAGAAACTTTCTGCTGCAGACGCTAAATGCAAGATAGAAAATTTAAAATCATTGCAATTGCCAACCAAAAAGGTGGAGTTGGCAAGACAACAACCGGCGTTAACTTGTCCACTGCCATAGCAGCAATCCACAAAAAATGCCTATTGATTGACCTCGATCCACAGAGCAATGCAAGCACGGCACTGGGATTTGAATATAGCAGTGGTGCAAGCACCATATATGATGTCATGATCGGAAAATCAAGCATTAACCAAGCAACCCACAAAACCATAATACCTAAGTTATCAGCAGTTCTTTCTACTGTAGATCTCACCGCAGCTGAGCTGGAGCTCGTGAGCAAACCAGGATGGCAATATATACTCAAGGCAGCACTAAAGGAAGCAGTGCAGGATTATGACTATATCTTCATCGATTGTCCGCCCTCGCTCGGACTGCTCACCACCAATGCCCTGACAGCTGCAGACACAGTGATTATCCCCATGCAGTGTGAATTCTTTGCCCTAGAAGGGCTTAATCATTTGTTTGAGGCCATTAAGCTCGTGCAGCATAAACTAAATCCTGAATTGTATGTCAGCGGAGTGTTGCTCACCATGCACGACAAACGCAGCAGCCTGAATTTAAAAGTGGCAAAAGACGTGCGCACCCAGCTAGGCAAGCTAGTTTATGACACGGTCATACCCAGAAATATCAGCCTTTCTGAGGCCACTCTACATGGCAAGCCCGCGCTTATTTATGATTATGAGTGCATGGGATCCCGGGCTTATATGCATCTGGCTAAGGAAATATTAGAGAGAAATAGCGGCGCACCTGGTGGCTTCAGTATATAACCAATGCTACATGCCAAAACCCATATCATATGCTACATGCACATATCCATAACCCCTGGAAATTTAGAGAATGAAAGTTTATCCACATAGCTCACTGGAAACAAGCTGAAAAAAAATATGTCGTATGCGAACCAAATCAATGATATTACTGCAGACAAAACCAAAGTCTGGCAATAAACTCGATAAGATCCTTATGCAAATTTAGCAGAGCTTATAAAAGCATAGCGCATCGCGGCAAATTGCTTTATATATTGCTTTGTATCAAAGCACCAGGGCTATAAGTTTGGCACAAAGAAACGAGATGTTACCAAGATCTCAAGACCATACCCGCATTAATATAGATACTACCTTAGAGTTATTGCTGATTAAAAATTTGTAAAAACAAAATTTACCTGCTATATATAACGCAAGAATCCATAAACATTTAATAGAAGAATCTGGTCAAATGCAGATCTGCATATTCCGCATAACATATCAAGCAAAAGGAGCAACCATGTTGCAAATTGCCGCCATTGCTTAAATACTCATTGTAATATAGAATATGCTGGAAAATATAGAGATCACTACAATTTTGATACCCAAGCTGTATAAAGCACCAAAAGACCAAAGACACAACGAAATAGTGCATATAATCGCAAAAAGTTTGAGCGCCAAACAACAAATTCTATGAAACCCAGCAAGGATTGAATATGTGATGGATTCTACACAAATTATATAAGGAAGATAGTTTATCTAAAATCCTAAACCCAAAGACGTCGGCAAATAGCAGCAATATTTAAATAAGGTAAATAAGGTTTAATAATCCGGAACAGTATGATATGTTATACGTAAAGCTTGCTCAAGCACCGCCTAGGAAATAGCTCTATTATTTATATTTATTAGGTATTTATAATACTTTAACCAACCACTGTGTAGAATTTAAGAATACGTCATCATTTTATTCTTATCCAATTCACCTCCAATATTTTTTGTTTAGTTTTATGGTTTAAAGCATGACTGAGAAGACACAAGAAACTAAGTATGGACCTGCACAAGTCCGCTCTTTAGCAGATGATCAACGCAACAGCACTCATGATAAAATCAATCTGGCCACTAAAAATAAATTTTCATCAGCAAGTGCAATACGCAATATAGAATACACATCAGAAAATGCTAGCCTAAATAATAAAGAAATTAATGCCCTGGATAATGGTAAAATCTCGGAAAAAAAAGACAGCAGTAAAGAACAAGAAAGATCGGGCACAGCGCCTCAAAAAGAGGATGAGATGCCGGGGGGGCTATCCATAGATCTATGCGAGCTTAAAAACAAATCCGCAGATGAGCTATCATCTATCGCAGAAGATCTGGGCATAGAAAATGCAAATAGCATGCTAAGACAGGGAATTATCTTCTCAATCTTAAAAAAAGTTGCTGCCGATAAAGGATTAATCACTGGGGGGGGAGTAATAGAAATATTGCCGGAAGGCTTTGGCTTCCTGCGCTCTCCTGAGTCTAACTATCTGGCAGGAGTGGATGATATATACGTATCTCCAAACCAAATTCGCCGTTTTGGCTTTAGAGTTGGCGACATAGTACAAGGAGAAATTCGTTCACCCAGAAAAGGCGAGCGTTATTTCGCGCTGCATAAAGTTAACAAGATTAACTCTTATGAGGCTACGTCGCCCAATCTAAAACATAGGGCACATTTTGATGATCTCACCCCTTTATATCCAGACGAAAGGCTGAAGCTGGAGATCGAATCTAATCAGCAAAATGGAGACCTTAGCACCAGAATTATCGATATTTGTTCTCCTCTTGGCAGGGGCCAGAGGGCACTGATTGTTGCGCCGCCAAGAACAGGCAAAACTATTTTGATGCAAAATATCGCTCATTCAATAGCTGCTAATTATCCAGAGATCGAGCTGATGGTCTTGCTCATAGACGAAAGGCCAGAGGAGGTCACTGATATGTCGCGGTCTGTTAGGGGAGAGGTGATGAGCTCCACTTTCGATGAGCCGGCAGCGCGTCACGTGCAGATCGCGGAACTCACGATAGAAAAAGCCAAGCGCCTGGTTGAGCAAAAGAAGCATGTGGTGATTCTGCTAGATTCTCTAACGCGCCTTGCTAGGGCATATAATACGGTTGTGCCCTCCTCAGGGAAGGTTCTGACCGGCGGGGTGGATTCGAACGCCCTGCAGCGCCCAAAAAGATTTTTCGGTGCAGCACGCAACATAGAGCAAGGCGGGTCACTGACCATCATCGCAACCGCCTTGGTAGAAACCGGTTCGCGCATGGATGATGTGATATTTGAGGAATTCAAGGGCACCGGCAACGCAGAAATAATCTTAGACCGCAAGCTCGCAGACAAAAGAATATATCCCGCGATTGACATCATAAGGTCCGGCACCCGCAAGGAAGAACTGCTACTAGACAAAAGCATCCTGAACAAGATGTGGGTCCTGAGACGTATTTTATTGCAAATGAATTCTGTAGAGGCTATAGAATTTTTGCGTGACAAAATGAGGAATGCCAAAAATAATCAGGATTTCTTTGAGATGATGAATAACTAAAGCAGTTCAAGCAATCAAGGCAAAATCTCTGACAAGCCTGACCCTTGATCTCTAGACTTTAGTGCTATCTGCTCTCACCATTATTTGCAATGAATATTCTCTATTAATTGTTGCTCTATACAAGGCATATTCCACACTTCTGGATCTATTTATATATCTTGCTTAAGAATATTAGTATCTTTCTAAAGTTAACTAAAAAAATTATTATATTAACTTTTATAATTAGATATTATATATAATTATTAATGATACATATGATAAGAGCACACAAAATCTTGGATAGAAGGGCTCCTGTTCTTAAAGCCTGGTTTACACTTAGTGATCCTTCAAAGCTACTAGCAAGCAACACTGGCTTGAAGAGAGATCCGGGGGGTCCTGCCTAACACACCGGACCATCCCTATCTTAATAATCTGATAGAAGATGCCAAAAAATCTGAGAGGGGGACTATTTTATTCTATGATAGCGAAAAACTGAGCCCAGACCAGCACGAGGAGATGAAGGAGATTGCTGGCTCTAAGATTGGTCTTTATGTAATAGATCTTCAAGATCTAAAAGATGAACGTGGTAAGTCCTTGCTTAGTAAAGCAGAGCATGTGAAAAAGGCAATGAAGATTCGGGAAAGAATAAGGCAAGAGATGCCTGAAGAGCATAGCAACTCTGACCGTTTAGACATGCTCAAAGCTATGGTTTATTATGATTATGATTTAATTATTAAGCATGCTAATGAAAAGTATAATGCCGAGATACCTGTTGATCAAGGGGCAATTGGCCTAGATCTTGATGGCTTTGGCAGTGCAATTACAGAAGAAAAGGCAGATATGCTTACTCCTGGCGTGATACCCTATCTGTTTGTCGGAGGATACGAGAACAACTTAATTGGACTTACTGAACCAAGATCTGCTTTTTGGGATCGAGTATTTGACAAACATATGCAAGAGCTTGAAGATCCTAGAAGATGGAGCCAGCAGGCGTTCTATAGCGTCTATTGTGCGGAATTAAATAAGGCAGATCTATTACAGAAAGCAATAAGCGCCGAAAATGAGAAGGAGCGTTCTACTGAATTAAGAAAATGTGTATTTGGCGGAGATCTCAATAACCAATACGAAACTACTATATCAAAAATTTTTCCAAGAGATGAAACTAAAGAGGGTAAATCCGCTAGTACTTGGGCTAAAGACATGAATGAGGAGATCATTGAATGTTATCTTGAAGAGCTTAAATTATCAACAAATTATGCAGACAGAGAAGAGCTCAGAGGAGCAGAGAGAGAATAAATCTGTTGGTCCTTCTGCAGCATAATGAACAAACGAATTATCCTGGTAAGCCCAGGAAGAGCAAAATAAGAGGTTTGTGGCTTGTACACTATAATTATTATTCATTAGGCTCAAAATACAAGCTCTGCAAGCAAACTTTTATGACCAGGACATGATGATGTCTATTTTTTATTCTTTTTCACGTAACTGCTGCGGAAAGCCATAGCTCGGCTGGATAGAGAGAACGACAGATTGCTAGTCTGCAGGTCATGAGCTTGAATCTCATGATTCCTTGCATCAATCCTCTATCACAATTTCATATGGAGGACAAGCATAGCCTTTAGGAGAGAGAGTAAATATTTCTGGTCCCTCCTCTGTCACCCCAAGAGAATGCTCAAATTGTGCGGATAGAGAGCGATCTTTTGTGGTCACTGTCCATCCATCATGTGGATTTAGCTTGGTTTGGCTTTTGCCTAAATTGATCATTGGCTCTACGGTGAAAAACATGCCCGGCTTTAGCTGAATCCCCATCTTGGCGGAGCCATAATGAAAAATGCTGGGCTCAGTGTGGAATACTTTCCCCAGTCCATGTCCGCAGTAGTCCCTCACCACTGAATATCCCCGCTCTCCTTCTGCAAAGGACTGTATTGCATGACCTATATCACCAACGGTATTACCGGGCTTGACCTGCGCTATTCCCAGCATCATGGCCTTGTGAGTATCTGCACATAATTTTTTTGCTTTTTCAGGAGGCTCACCTACCCAATACATACGGCTGGTATCGCCGTGCCAACCATCAAGAATTACGGTCACGTCTATATTGATAATATCACCGTCTTTGAGGATTTTGCTGTAATCTGGAATTCCATGACAAACCACCTGGTTAACTGAAGTGCAAACGGATTTTGGAAATCCTTTATAATTAAGCGGCGCAGGAACGGCCCCTGCACCAACAATCTCCTTGTGACACAAATCATTAAGCTCCCCAGTGCTGACACCTGGCTTTACATGCTTAGTGATAAAATCCAATATTGTGGCTGCCAGGCGTCCGGCAGAACGCATGCCCTCAAAATCTTTTTCAGCGTGAATTATAATTCCCATATTTGCCTGAATCAGGTTACAATATAAATATTGTGTATATTGTAATATAAGTATTAATTATTGATTATATTATAGTAAGCAATTATTATTTACAAGACTGGTATTGAGATATGCTGGCAAAGGCTACTATACCTAATTCATGACTTAAAATGGATTTATGACCAACAAAACACACCTCTATTCTGAACATATTTCGCTGAACGCCAGGATGTTCGAGTTTGGGGGATATATGATGCCAATAAGATATGAATCCGCAATTCAGGAGCAAGAATGGGTGAGAAAAAATGTAGGAATTTTCGATGTCTCGCATATGGGGCAGCTAACGCTGCAGGGCAAAAAGGCGGCCGATTTTCTGATGCGACTCACACCTTCTGATTTTAGCGGCACCCCGATCGGCCGTGCCAAATATACTGTTTTGCTGAACAAGCAAGGCGGCATTGTGGATGATCTGATCGCCACACGCATTGCCGACGACAAATTTCTATTAGTTGTGAACGCAACGCGTAAACAGGAAGATATAAAATGGATAAGCAATAATATCACTAATTATGCAGATGCTGCCGATCACCTAAGCTTGAGGGAGCTGCAGGATCGGTCCTTGATCGCAATTCAAGGCAGCGGGTCCTACGAGGTACTGTCCCACATACTTGTGGGTCTGCCGAATTTGCCTTATATGACGCTAGATAAATTCAGCTGGAGAGGCAGAGATCTGCTCATCAGCAGAGCAGGTTACACTGGGGAGGACGGTTTTGAGGTTAGCATAGACAAAGAGATAGCGGTGGATTTTTGGCGTGAGCTAATGAAATCTCAGCAGGTCAAACCCATAGGCCTAGCAGCAAGGGACGGACTGCGCCTGGAGGCAGGATATCCGCTTTTTGGCAGCGATCTTGACGAAACAACCTCGCCAATTGAGGCCAATCTGGGCTGGGTGGTGTCAAGCAAAAATAATCAGTTTTATGGTCGTGACAGAATCCTCAAAGAAAAGGAGCTCGGCGCCAGCAGAAAAAGAGTTGGCCTTGAACTCGCAGGCAGAGCGCTGGCAAAAAAAAATTATAGTATTTATAGCAAGGATGGAATATCAATAGGCAAAATAACCAGCGGAGGGTTCTCTCCAGTTGTAAATTCTGCAATCGCGCAAGCCTATGTGGATGCGCGCTACGCTAACTTGGGCGAGAACATTCTGGTTGAAATAAGAGGCAGAAAAGTCGAGGCGCAAATCCACAAATTATCTTTTTTAAAGCCAAAAACAATTAGTAGCAAAGCTATTTGATAAGGAGAATATATGCCCAAGGTTCCCACAGATAGAAAATATACCGATCAGCATGATTGGGTTTTAGTGGAAGACGAAATAGCAACTATAGGGATTACTGATTATGCCCAGGATAGCCTGGGTGACATTGTATATTTAGAGGCGCAACACGAGCCCGGAAAACAAATTACAGCAGGTGAGCAGGGAATATTACTGGAATCAAACAAAGCTGTGAGTGATGTCTTCTGGCCAATTAGCGGAGAAATTATAGAGATTAACTCGAGCGTAATTGATAATCCAAGAATTATCAATTCAGACCCTTATGGCGAAGGATGGATCATCAAGATCTCCATCAACAATGAAAAAGAGCTAGATACATTGATGGACGCAGATAAGTATGGAAGTTTACTGCGAGAATTAGAAGATTAATTCAATATATATTTATATATTGATAAATATATAATTTTATCTGAGCGCAATTTATGTTTAGATCTATTTCGATTTTGTTGATCTGGAGCATGCTTGGCAATATCGGGGTTGCGAACCCAAGATTTATTTTCAATGCCGAGCCAGATAACACGCGCAATTCAAATTTTCATGCCCGGCATATTCCTAAAGTGGGGTTTTATTATGATGGTGAAGAGCTATATACTGATGATCTACGGGGCAATGTCCTAGTGATGCATTTTTGGGCAACTTGGTGCCCTGAATGTTGGGATGAAATCAAAGCATTAGATTCGCTCGTTGAGCAGCTGGGCCTACAGGACATCGAAAATGTGATTATCTTGCCAGTATCCCTGGATTTTAAGAGCATTGAGGAAGTGCAAAAATATTATGATGAGCATGGGATAAAAAATTTGAAGATAGCCGCTGATAGCAAGTGGAGTCTGTTTAAGGCGCTCGGCCTGGTGAGTGTTCCAGCGAGCGTGATTATCGACAAAAATGGCAAGGAATATAGCAGATATACCAAGAGCATGAAATGGGATCTGCAGACTATTCAAGATCTATTAGATGCCCTAATTAATTAATAAAATATTATACACAAACTTTGATTGCACAAACCTATATTTAGTTATATTATATACAGGTTATCATGTTAAATATAAATCTAATTAATACAAGTGGATTTCTGTGAGTAAAGAAGAATGTTACGAATTTGAGGGCCAGGTTTATATGGTGATGCCCAATGGCTTCAAGGTGCGCCTGGACAATGGGCACGAAATCATCGCCCATATATCAGGCAAAATTAGAAAATCTCGAATTAGAGTGCTAATAGGCGATAGAGTTTTAGTGGAAATGAATCATTACGACACAAAAAAAGGACGCATAATCCATCGCCTGAAGGCAGGCTAGGTGTTTTTGAATAACAAGTTTCCTCTATTATTAGCCTCCGGCTCGCCAGCTAGAAAAGAGCTCCTGCGGCAAATAGGCATTATTCCAGATCTGGTGTTAGCACCGGAGATTGAGGAGCAGCCCGCAAAAAAGGAGCTACCGTCTGCTTATTCAAAACGTGTTGCTATCGCAAAATGTGAAAAAGCAATGAATCTGCATGACGGCTATGTTGTGCTGGCAGCCGATACCATAGCAGCCTGCGGCAGGAGGATCATCCAAAAAGTCAGGAGTGCAGAAGAGGCATTCAGCTTTATCAGCTTGCTCTCAGGACGGCAGCACCGGGTTTATACCACCGTCTGCCTAGGTATTCCGGGGGTCGGCGTTAGGGTTAAGCACTCCTGCACGAAAATAAAGTTCAAGCGGCTCAGCAAAGATGAGATAGAGCAGTATATAGCCCTGGGGGAATGGCAAGGCAAGGCCGGTAGCTACGGCATACAAGGTGCCGCTGCAGCATTTATAGAAAGGATCAATGGCTCTTATTCTGGAGTGGTGGGCCTGCCTCTGTGCGAAACGGCCAAGCTACTGCAGTCCTATTGAGTCCAAAATCTGCATCACAGTCCCCTTGGGGTCCTTGCTGGTTGTAATCGGCCTGCCCAGCACTATATAATCCGTGCCCATTGCCACTGCCTGTTGCGGTGTTGCCACTCTCTTCTGCTCATTTCTGGGAGAGCCTTCAGGCCTGATTCCGGGAGTGATAACCAAAAAATTTTCCTTAGCAATAACTTCTTTAATATGTAAAGCTTCATCAGCAGCACAAACCACACCATCCAAACCCAGCATATGGGCTGCCTTAGCAAGATTCAGCACCTCCCCCTGCACATTTCCAATATGAGTTAGGACAGTCACACCAATGATTTTAACTCTGCCTTCTGCTGCCTCCAGGGCGCTCTGCAACATTGCCTCCCCACCAGCTATATGCACAGTTAGCATAAAAATATCTAACTTGCATGCAGCTCTTACTGCAGCTGAGACAGTGTTTGGAATGTCATGAAATTTAAGGTCCAGAAAGATCGGGGTTCCTATATCAGCTATTTTTTGCACCCCTGGGGCTCCATTGGCAACAAAAAACTCCAATCCCAGCTTGACCGCACCCACGCAATCTTTCAGTTGTTTGACCAGTTTGCAAGCAAAATCCAAGTTTTCAGTGTCTATAGCACAGATTATAGGATTGTGCATTATTTTCTAATTTTTTACTACGCCTTTTAGCATTATGCTATTATTTAGCTGACATATAGTCAAACGCAAAATTTGTTATATTTCCATATTTGCGTTGCTCTATAGAGCAAATCCTAGTTGCTGTGTTTTTTACCACTAAGGTTTTTATATATCTCATAAAGAACAATACTAGCAGCATTAGCAACATTCAGGCTTTCCATTTTGCGGTGATTGATTGGAATATTCATCAGAAGGTCGCATTTCCCCTTAGTTGAGCGCTTAATACCTGCATTTTCTGAACCCAGGATCAGCACCACCTTCTCAGCCACGTCTGCCTCACTTATAGCCACGTCTGCATTCTGGTCTAGTCCATAGCACCAATATCCCAAGGTTTTCAAATAACTGATTGCATTATTGATGTTGGTCACACTGATTATAGGCAGCAGATCCAGAGCCCCACTGGCTGCTTTTGCCACTGCTGCGTTCTCCCTGGCTGAATTATCCTTGGGCACAATAACCGCATTCACATCAAAAGCAGTAGCAGAGCGCAATATATTGCCAAAATTCTGTGGATCTGTTATGTGATCTAACACCAATATAACGGAGCTTCCGCAGCGGCCATATTCGAGCTCTTTGAGGGATATTTGCGGCAGCAGAGAGACCTTTACGGCAATTCCCTGATGGTTATTACCAGTAACGACATTTTTGAACGCCGAATGGTCGACAAAATCCACTTGGATTGCGTTCTGCTGGCAGCATCTGATGATATCTTGATATTTTTCCTGCTTGTCTGCAGCAATCATGGCCTGATAGCACTTTCTTTTTGGGTTCGCCAGCGCTGCTCTGCAGGCGTGCTTGCCATAAAACCATATGATATCCCTTTTGCTCATGCCAGCTTGTGATTTTTGTTCCATATTGCTATTATAGCAATCTATGCAAATTCTATCTGCTTTTTTATTTTGAATTAGACTTTCAGGAGGGGTGGCTGAGTGGTCAAAAGCAGCAGACTGTAAATCTGCCCGCGTGAGCGTTCGTAGGTTCGAATCCTACCCCCTCCACCATTCTCCCAGTTTTAATAAAAAAATGTTTTATTAACTAATTTAACGTGTTATGAATTCAAGTTATACAATAATTAAAAAAATAAATTATGATTCCAAAAGAATTTTTGATAAGATATGAAAAGGAATTGCAAAGTATATCACGTGGCTGTACCTTAATTCATGAACGTAGCTGTCAAAAAAACCCACAATTATTATCAGATTATAAAGATATGCTTAAAGCAGCATCTAAATTCATAGCAACAGATATATTTACTGAAGACCCAGAGGTTAGTGGAAACACCAAAACTATTATTGACTCAGGAAGTGGCATTGCGGCTGGTGCCTATCTACCAATTATAAGAGCATTAGAACACATACAGCAAAATAAGATTCCAGCTTCAGATAAAAATTTCAAGGAGTTTAACGAGCCAGTAAATACATTCCTACCTATAGTTCATCAACATATAGAATCAGGTCATAAAGATGACCAGAAGGCATTAGATCTCATGGAGTATTGTGAGGAGTTGATAACAGAACTTCGTGAGATCCCACTTACTAAAGATTTAGACCAGATGAATGCCGGTAAGGCAGCTCCTGATAAGAGAGAAAATATTGTAGCAGACCTCCAATAGTTAAATTAATACCGAACTATTAAAAACTCCCACGGATTGCAATAATGCTAAGCACTATGGCGCCTGTGAGGAATTTCAGGTCAGAGGGAGGCAGACCCAGAGCAAGCGCCCCTCCCTGGATCTGCTGATAGATCAGCGCGCCCAGCAGCGGCGCGAGTATCTGTCTCTTTAACGAGCCATTGCCAATAATACTCTCGCCGATCATCAGCGCCGCCAAAGCATGAATAACGATCCCAATTCCCATGCCAATGTCCACGTAGCTCTGCAGCTGCACCATCAGACCCCCGGCAAGGCCGGTCATGCCATTGCCTAAAAACAAACCAAACAAAGTATATCTGGCAATCGAGATGCCCTGCCTCCTGCAGAAAGAAGGATTCATCCCAACCGCACGGAAACACAAACCTTTTTCTGTTATTAAAAATAAAAATAAGGGCACCACAAGGACCAGTATTATTAGAATAACAGCAGATATCTTAGGAAAATCTCCATCCAAGGCGGCAAATAATGTATGATATTCAAATAATGCAACGTTAGGTCCGTTCATCAATCTTAAGTTAACGCTATATATCATGGTGCTGAGTATGATTCCTGCAAGCAGCGTGTTTATCCGAAAGCGCAAATGAACTAGCGCAGTGCACACGCCCAGGAGCCCCGCAGCAACAGAAGCCAGGCCCGTCGCCAAAACAGATGGCACACCAGAGATAAGCAAACTAGCACAGGCAGCAGCACCAAGCGGATAAGATCCTTCTGCGGTCAGATCAGGGAAATTCACCAGCCTGAACGGTATCATAACCCCCAAAGCCACAACAGCAAGGATGAGTCCCTGCAATATTCCAGTTTCTATAAGCTCAAGCAGGATCATTTTGCTCCTTCCGAGATTCCTGTGCCTCTCCAGGTGGGTGCGAGGCATGAGAGGCATAGGTCAGAGTCATATCCTCATAATGATGAAACAGCTCAAGCAGCTCCGTTGCCTTTAAGCGATATTTCTCCTCGCCCTTGGCGTCTAAGACTATCTGTCCCCGGTGAAGCATGATCAGGCGATTTCCATAGCTTATTGCATCTTCAAGATTATGAGTGATCATCAGCGCAGTGACACCATGCGCTGATATTTTGCTTGCCGTATATTCCATCAGCGAAATCTGCATTTTCGGATCAAGCGCGCTGGTGTGCTCATCAAGCAAAAGTAGCTGAGGATCGGAAGACAGCGCCATAAGCGTGGCGATTATCTGCCTCTGCCCTCCTGAGAGCTCCCTCAGAGGAGAGTGTAGATAGCGTTCCAGGCCGATACCTAAATCTTTAACCAATTCATTTATATACTTTGCATGAGCGCTATAGAAACGCAGCCTACTTTTCCGGATTCTCAGCCGGCTGAGCACAATATTTTCCAGCAGAGTCATCTCTGAAATCGTTCCCCGCACCACATCTTGTGTGACGCTGCTGATGAATTTTGCCCTATAATGAAGCGGTTTTTTTGTGACATCTTCTCCCGAAATTTGGATCTTCCCGGCATCTATCTGGCATTGACCGGCAATGCTCTTAAGCAAAGTAGATTTGCCAGAACCGTTATTGCCGATCAGAATACAAAATTCGCCCTGTGAGAACTCTAGATTTATCTCCTTTAATGCGCAGCGGCCGTTGAATTCCTTGCAGAGCCCGGTGACACGAAGCATGCTCTTACTCCACAAAAACAACATCTCTGATATCCCCTGGGGGTGTAAATCCTATCGCTTGGCTCCGTTTTTTGCTGACAAAAGCCTCATGATCTTCCGCCGTAGGATATATAGGTGTTATATCTCCTGGTGCAGCGCCATTTAATATCTGCGCTACTGCCGCCCCGGTTTTTCTCCCTATTTTATAATAAGACACTCCGAAACTAGCAAAAACCCTATGTGCCATAACTTCCTCTGAATTAACATTAAACACAGGTATTTTCATTGCCTCGGCTGCAGAAACAATTGCAGGCAAGGAAGGCTGAATTGGGCCGCTGGCACCAACATATATGAAATCTGCCTTGTTTTTAAACGTCCGCATACGCAGTGGCACATCTCGTGCTTGCTCAACAGGAACTGCTAGGACTTCCATATCAAACTCCGCAGCAACAGCCTGCATCATCTTCAGCAGCGCCATATCGTTGGCCTCACCAACTGCATAAAGCATCCCGGCTTTTTTGGCATCAGGGAGCAGCAACCTAACAAAATTGAGCAACGCTTCCAGATCTTGCATCTCAGATACGCCAGTCATATTTTTCGCAGGCTCATTCGGAGCAGCAACCAGCCCAGCGTGAACGGGGTCAGTAACAACGCTAAAGACCAGAGGGATATTTTTGATCATATTTTTTGCGGCCTGTGCGACCGGCGTGGTCATCGCGACCAAAACCTTGGGATCGCCCGCCTTGAGCTTAGCAAGCATTTGGTTGATAAGAAATGATTCGAAATTGACATCCATTATTTCAAAATGTATCTGCTTATTTTCCTCAAATCCCTGGTGTGCAAGCTCGTCTTTAATGCCTTTTATACACGATTGCAAGGAAGAATGCGGTCCATAATTCGCTATCGCAACAGTCGGAAGCCCGGAATTATGACTTTGAAAGACAGCAAAAAAGCCAACAAGTAATGCTAGTAATGCAATACAGATGAATGATATTTTTCTAAGCTTAAGCACCGTGCGACCCTAATAAAGTTAAAAATAATAAAATAAAGATGGCAAATAAATCGTGTATACCAACTTAGCCACTCATTTATTGAATTCTTAACTTTTAAAAAAACGTCGCAAATCATTTCCAAGTAAAGTTTGGAGTTAGTATTTGTATATCTAGATTATATAGATGATCCAGATAAATATCAACAAAAATCTGCGAATCGACATTATCTCCCGCGGGCCCCAGAGGAAAAAAGCAGCGGCATTGTTGCGTCATTTAGTATCTTGGGCAAGTTATCTGCTGGCAATTCTTATGTATAAATCCTACAAAATGTTCTGAGGTTGACGAAAAATCCGGACCTAAAAGAATACAAAGACCTATTTTGGAAAAATCTTATCGCTTGCCAATCTTATCTCACCATTGGAATAAAAATTTTTTTAAGAAAAAATCTAATCTCAGAAAATCAACGCTCTTTTATTTGAGCTAGATTTGTCGCCGGAACAATAGATAGATTCATGCTCGACCGCTGCTACGTAATCTCGCCAAGGCCCTCTGGCCAAACCAAAAAGAGATCACAGCGGCAAAAAGTGCCTGGGTTTCAGGATCCCAGATGTGGATCAAACCGTCAGCAATACCTGCGCCTGCTGATAGCAGTTTAAACAGCACAGCAAGTTTGACAGCGGAAAAAAGCAGGAAAAAAGCATAGGTAATGATGGGTCTGACGCTGGAGCGCAGCGCCTCTGTCCAGCTGTGGCCGCTAGAGAGGCTAGCGTGCGCATAAAGTGCCTGGGTTTCTGCGATATCTGCGCGCAGGTTGATTTTTTCCAATTCCTGGCCATGGCCCTGCTTTTGCATCTCTATTCGCATGTTCAGCAACGCAAGCTCATGTTTGCGTGCAGAATGATCCTTCCAGATGCCAAACAGATCAGGCACGGCCGAGCTTGCAAAGCCAAGAAGGCTGCCGAGTAAAGTAAGCATAAAATCTCCAATTATCAGTTATTGGTTTTTTGCGTGAGTTAACTGCCAATTTTTCCTGATTAGCCCGACTATCCTTGAAGATATGAAGCTCTTTCATCAAGATAAACAAATAGATAACAATCCCGCAGCCTGCCCGAGCTGCCGGCCTGCCGTTTAACAGTTATCACCCTGGTACCCAACCTCTGCATACCAAGCAGCACAGATCAGGCACAAGATACATAAATAGTATTAGGTACGGTTTTGTTCCAGTCTGCATTAGCATGGTTACTGATCATGACAGTAACTCCTGATTGAATAATGGATTAGTGATCTAATCTCAATGACAATGAGCCTTCGCAGCAAATTTCTGTCTGCTTATTTTACCCTGGAAAAATTTGTCCTCGCCTTTGATATTATATCTCTCTTATGCCCATGCCAGAAGCAAAATGAGTTCTTTCTTCGTCATGCTCGTGGCGGGTGATTTAAGATATCGGCACTGTCTCTGGTCTGCAAAGCAAAGGATTACTGCAGTTTCACAGCTTGGATTTTAGCAGAGGCGTGCTCTCCTCTGTTTCCGCTGTCTCCTTCGATAACTCCTCTAATACTGCGTTGCTAATGGTTTCCTCAAGATAGATACATACCTGCTCAGGGACTTCTTTTGCTGACGCCTCGTAAGTTTTTATTAATACCTCTGCGAGTAATCGCCTGGGATCAACATCAAGCCTAAGAGCAGAGTTGGTAATGAATTTAAATAGCGCAGCTGACATATTTGCTAAAAAAGGATGCCTGGTAGTATCAGGGGCAGCACCATTCTTGCTATCATTCATAGGGTTGTTTTTATGGATTAAGAATGCTTATGCTATTTATATAAAATATACAGCAGTATAACAAACTAATAAAATGAGGCATCTTAATATTCAATAATAAAATCAGGAATTCTATTGTGTTACGAAATTATTTCTCTAGAAAGCCGATCAGCCGGGTTATAATAAGTCAGGATATCACTTTATAATCTTTATTAACTATATCATTGGAAATATCACACAGACTTACAGAGCTTGCATGAAGGCAGCGAATAACAATAGCCACGACATGCAAGCTGTGTCTGATTCTTTTAATCTTCCTGAGCTTATCGGGATGATTGCTGTTTCTGATCCTTCAGAGAAGTATCAACAGACAGCTCATTCATTCCTTGCTCTAAAGAAGTTAACGGCTCATTCTCATGCAGCCTGGCACGATATGATTCAATGATCTCATCATTTAAGGATTGCCTCCAGGTAGAAACCTCACTGATGATCTCTTCCTTATCATTATCCCAATAAGTTTGAGCTTCCAGATATGGAAACAAGTCGGATTTCACTTTTTGCGACGGATGAAAAAAGCTGCGTTCATTAAGCTTAGCATATTCCTTTGCTTCGTAAGTTTTGTGCAGCACACTGTCACCATATTAACTCGTCAAACCTTTGAATTTCTCGAAACATTTTACGCCTCGCTCATCTGATAGCAGACGTTTAATATCATCTTTCTTCTTACAGGAGTCATATTCATCATCGCATTGCTGCAACACATCACTCATAAATTTTGATTTCGGCTCAGTAACGCCAACCAGATTATTGTCAAATGCAATATCACCACGTTCTAGCGTTACATGTATCACCACACCAGGGGTCAGTTCATCTGATCTTGCTTCTGTAATCGCACTGGGATCAACGTCAAAATCTGCAAGGATTGACCCTTGATCAGTAGGTATTTCAGCATCATGCATCGCATTAGTATAATTAAGAAGTTCATTATGGTGATACAAAATCACACTCTTTTGGACGTCTATAGTATCGCCTCTACGACAATTTTTATAATGACTTTGATATATCTCATCATAATCTTCATGAATCTCCCCACAATCAAGACTCAAAGCCTCAGCTCTTTGCTTAACTAAATCCCAATATCTATTTGAATTCACCAAAGTACTGTCTTTAGAAAATAAGGGTCTCTCTCTCATCTGACAGCACTCTTAACTCCTGATAATCCACCACATAAAGACCGATGCTAGAATCAGTAAGCTCCTGCATCTGCCGACACTGCGAAGCGCTCAATCCTTCACTATCAAAGACTAAAACAAAATCCCTCTCAGATTTTTGGGCATGCTCTTTCAGCCTGCTTCTATAGGGATGCTTTTCTGTGTCTGGTAAAGGACAAAGGTCTTCTTTAAAACCTGTTTTTTGTGCGGTTAATTCACCCGCATCAAAAGAGCGCCACAGCCTTATAATAGGAGCACGAGTGGATAATATTTTCGGTTCTCTTGGCATAAGTATCTCCTTGATAATTAATACATATCTCATTATATAAAATTATTTAACAACTTTTAGTTAACAAAGTTATGAATTAAACACTGGTATTATTAAGCAAGATATGCAAGCAAATAATCTCAGAGGTTTGGAATATGGCTTGTATAGAGCAACAATTAATAGAGAATATTCATTGCAAATAATGGTGAGACCGATGAGATTCGAACTCATGACCTACAGATTAGGAATCTGTCGCTCTATCCAGCTGAGCTACGGTCTCCCATGGCAACTACATGAATAAAAATAGAAAAAATTATATCCGAGTCATCAAAATTTAGCAAATCACTCTGTTCCTACCCTGCTCCTTAGCAGCATATAAATTCTTGTCAGCTTCCTCTAAAACTTGTTTTGCCTCACGATGCTTATCGGCAACACACGCAAGGCCAACGCTTATTGTCTTTTTTAAGGCATCGTCTTCTTTGGTGGATATCTTGAAATCAAAATTTGCAATCAGCTTCCTGATACGCTCCATCACAAGGCTAGCCTCCTTGATGTCAGTGCCAGGCATAATCAGCGCAAACTCCTCACCGCCATATCTGGCAATCAAATCAGTAGCGCGCGCATTCTGCGATATAAGCTGCGCTATTTGCTGCAGCACTTCATCACCCGCAATATGCCCTAAAGTGTCATTAACCTGCTTGAAATAATCAACATCTATAATCGCAATTGATAAATTCTTAGATTTTTCTCTTGCTTCAGTAAACATACCGTCCAAATGCATATCAAAATAACGACGGTTATAAATCTGGGTCAGATCATCGGTTACGGCCATCTCCAGACCCTTATACAGATTGTTGCGCAATGCATCATGGTAGCGTTTTCTCCTGACCTGACAGCTCACTCTGGCTAGCAGCTCATTTTCATCAATCGGAGCAATAATATAGTCACTCACACCCATCTCCAGACCCTGAATTATTTTATCTTTGTGCTCCTCCTCAACTGAAATTAAAATCGGCACACCGCGCGTAGAGTCATTGCTGAGCAGCTGCGAACACAGACGCAGTCCATCAAAATCCAACAAATTCGTGCTCACTATGATCATGCCATATTTGCCTTCACTCGCCAAATCAATTGCCTTGCTAGGATCGTCACAAGTGTTTACGCCCGCAAAAACCTTCTCTAGCTTCTTTTTCATCTGGAAAGTCTGCGCCAGATCATCATCAACAATCAGGACTTTAGCCTCATGAATCTGGCTTGCATAGCTCATGACCTCACCCGCGAACAGGCCAAATTGCTCCCTGGTCTTGTCGCGCATCAGCAGCTCATCCGCAGCTGTCTTGAGTCTGGCTAAGGACTTAATCCGTGCAAACAGCGCAACATCATCGATCGGCTTGGTCAAAAAATCATCCGCACCCACGCTCAAGCCTCTCACCTTATGCGCCATGTCATTCAGCGCCGTCACCATAATTACTGGAATATGGGTAGTGCTTGGGTTTGCCTTAAGTTTCCTGCAAACCTCAAATCCATCCATCTTAGGCATCATCACATCCAGCAGGATAATATCCGGGGGATTTTCTGCCACCAAACCCAGCGCATCAGGGCCGTTATCAGCCGTGAAAACATCATAATAAGCGGCAGTGAGCTTAGCAGATAATAATTTGATATTCTGTGGCAGGTCATCTACCACTAAAATGCGCGCAGCCATTCTAGTCCTATATATTCTTAAAACACAAAACTTCCAAAGTCTTACTCCTCAAAAACTGCCAGATTCCCATACCTTATAGACCAAAATCTCTCTGAACATATATTAATTCTCATGCAGTTAAATATCTCCTAACTTCCCTAATAAAAGTATCTATGGATATAGGCTTGGCTATATAGGAATTACATCCTGAATTTAGTATTTTTTTTCTGTCTTCTGGCATAGCAAAAGCCGTGACCGCTATGATAGGTATATGTTTCATATGCTCGTCAGACTTTGCCTGCTTTATCAGATCTAGTCCAGAAATGCCATGCAGCTGTATGTCCATAATAATCAAATCAGGCATTATGGATTGCATCATCTTAAAAGCCTCGAGACCATCTTTAGTACAGGAAACGTCAAAATCACAGGATTCTAAAATGTCCCTAAATAGCTTCAGATTCAGCTCATTATCCTCAACTATAAATATTTTATGGGCAGACATGGATTACCTGAGCAATTTATTGTTATATTGGCTATGATAGCAGTATTATATTATACAATAATTAACACATTAGAGTTGACTTTAATAAAATAGACTACTATATTAACTAAATATACGAGCAACATTTACAAATAAAAAGAATAATATACAATATATCTCTAGAATATTTTTAGATATCAGCACAAAATGATCAATAATGCAACCAAGGGCATCGCCTGGTTTGTAGCGTGTATTTTTTTTAGCGACTTAAGCGACATAATTGCAAAATATCTAGCACAAGATCTGCATTTTTATCAAATAACCTTTAGTAAATTTATTTTTAGTATATTAACCTTGGTGCCTTTTTTGCCATATAAACAAACCCTCAAAACCAAAATAGTGCATATACATCTCATAAGGGGGGCGCTGCTTTATATCGCAACCGTGATTTGGTTTGCTGGACTAAAATTCGTACAGCTCAACACCGCAATCGCAATCGGTTTTTCCGTTCCACTGTTTAATATATTACTGTCGTTTTATATATTAAAAGAATCAGTTCAGGCAGCCACCCTATTTGCGCTGATCACGGGTTTTGCGGGCGTGATTATAGTAGTAGATCCGCAAGGCATAAACGCCCAGCCGGCAATGTTGATAATGTTACTATCCAGTATAATATATGCTTATCTAGACATACTGAACAAAAAGTTTTCCAGTAGCGAGAGTGCTCTGGGCATGATATTTTATTCTAACTTGTTCAGTGCAGCTCTGGCGTTGATCCCTTGTCTGCTTGTTTGGCAAACGCCCTCAATAAAACAACTAGTATTTATGTTCATATTAGGGCTGAACGAAAGCCTATTCCTATATTGCATCTTGAAAGCCTTCACCCTGGAGAATCTCTCTTTTCTCGCGCCTTTTTATTATATTGAACTCCTGACCTCGGGGCTTCTTGGCTATTTAATCTTTGCCGAGACACCGAAAGCAACAAGCATAGTCGGCGGTTCAATAATCCTACTAGGCATAATATTTTCGGCGCACAGCAGAATCAAAAAACTTAAAACAGGATAATATTTATGGCCATTGACCCAAGATTTAAGTAGAAATATAATGAAATCTATATTCAGAATATGGCGGGTGTAGCTCAGTTGGTTAGAGCGTCAGTTTGTGGTACTGGAAGTCGTCGGTTCAAATCCGATCACTCGCCCCAATAATTTCAAATCCGATCACTCTAACCAATAATAAATAAGCAGCTATTCGTGTATTACATCATGACGACATGAGGAGGCGCAACTTGCTCATTTGTAGCTTCAGCAATGTGTCCTGCAGGGTCAACATCTAGTTCACCGAGCTCTCTTAGATATTCCTCTATTGTCTTTACTTGCTTTGCCATGTTTTTTATTGTTTCTTGCAATTCTTGCTCTTTCTCTCTTAGATTTTCTATGTCTGTTGCATATTGCTTTATGTCCTCTCGCTCTCTTATCTTTTCTGCGCTTCTTATCTCCTTCTCTTCTACCATTAGCACTTCTAGCTTTTGGTTTTTTAGCTCCATTAGATCTAATTGCCTTGCTATCTCTCTTAGCTCTTGCGCTCCTGGCTCATGCTCTGTTACCATTAGCTCTCCTGGCTCCTCCTCTTTTGCCTCTAGCACTTTTAACATTAGCTTTTCTTGCCTTTCTAGTTCTGTTTGCTCTAGATTCACTCGTTCTCGTCGCTTTTGTAGACCTCTTAGCTGTTCCATCTTTATTTCCTTTATTAGCTCTTCTAGCTCTTGCTCTTTTATCTCTCTTTGCGTTCCTATCTCTCTTTGCTCTTGCACTCTTTGCTGTACTGTCTCTTGTAGCTCTTCTAGCTCTTGCTCTTTTTCCTCTTTTAGCTCTCTTCGCGCTCGCTTTATTTGGTCTATTTTCTTTAGCATCTCTACTAGCTCTTCTTGGATTTTTTTCAGTTCTTCTCGTCGCTCTCCTTGGTCTTGCTCTGTTAGCTCTCTTTCCTTTCTTTCCTTTATTAGCTCTACTCGCTCTTGCTCTCTTTCCTTTCTTTCCTTTATTAGCTCTACTCGCTCTTGCTCTGTTAGCTCTCTTTTCTCTGCTAGCTCTTGCTCTGTTAGCTCTCTTAGCTCTCGCTCTCTTAGCACTATTTGCTCTTTTTCCGCTCTTTTCTCTGCTAGCTCTTCCTCTGTTAGCATTCCTTGTTTTATTATTTTTATTTGCTCGTTAAGATGTTGCACTTTTTGCGTTATTTCGTCTATTGCGCGCGCTCCTAGCTCTTCTAGTTTTTGCTTTGGTAATTCTTTTCTTGCTGCTTCCATTTTTAATACCTCTTTATGTTAATATATCTTTGTTAGATCTATAAAATATCAATATCATAAATTTATGAAGATTGCAACACTTTATTGCTTATCTTCCATAACTCGCTCAAAACACATTTCTCGTCCTAGCAATATCTTCAGGTGCTCTATCATCCATAAAGGAAGATTTTGCCTCTTGAATATATGTCTGCTCTGATTGAGCATTATCCACTACTTGTCTTTGCATCCCTGAACCAGCAGAACCAGCCCTAAGCTCTGAAGGGAAAAGAATCTCATAAGTTTCGTCGTCGTGCTGTCTTACCGAGCAATATGAAGCTATCTCTCTTCTGTTTGAGGCTCCGTGATCCAAGCAAAAGATTTTTATTGGACCTTCCAGAAACCCTTCATGGTTGTGTTTGAAAAACAACAATCTGGGAAAATCTTCCTTATCAGCAAAGCTATAGTTAGAATCCTTAGCACGTCTCACGGTCACAACGCAAACAAGATCAGTTTTAATAGGGCCAAAAAAAGCACCCTGATCCTCTAATGCTTTTTCTAATATAAAACCACCTATCAGCTCACTCTTCTGCCCCAGCAGCTTTTGCTTCTGCCCCAGCAGCTTTTCTACTTCCTCAGATGCAAGGATCTTTGCTCGAGAATCAGAAGCAACGAGCACCTGTCCCTCTTTTTCTCCTCTGAAGAATTTTGCAATTGGATTCAAAATTGAATAAGGCACGAATAACAAAATGTAGCATAGCCACCACAAAACCCGCCAAAAGCCTTGTGATTCACTCTCCGAGGGCAATTTGAGCGCACCTATCCCGATCCGTCCACGTATCTGGCCGCTATCCTGAAGTTTACCGCTAAGCTCACTCGCAAAATCTTCCTTGATCAATTCGCTAAGCTTCATTACCTGCTCTTTAGACAGCCCACTTTCCTCAGCCACCTCAAAAGGCTGCGCTCTCCAAAGAAAAGTGCCGCATCTGCCAGTCTCCGGCTTTATTTCAGGAGCCGGCTGATCCGGCTCACTTATCGTCTTTTCAGGCTCCTCTTGCATAGGCACAGCAAGATCAACACTCTGAGCAGCAGACTCTTCCGAGCTTACGACAGGCCCGGGCTCTTTTGGCTTCGAAAGAACCTCTGTAGGCGGATCTAAATTTTCACTTGGATTTTCATGCCCAACATCAGAAAAAGATCTACTAACTGCAAAAGTAGCATGCCGAGAGCCATCGGATCCTTCCGATAACGCAGCAGACTCGCTGTCTTTTATAGGCTCCACAGAAACTGTTGCCTCCTCTTTTGGCAGCTCTTTTTGCTTTGCTTCTTTTCTTTCTTGCAGCCACACTTTATGCTTGCCAGTTTTAATAACTGGCTCAGCCGGCCTTCCAGGCCCCACAGAAAAGCCTTGATTTGCATCTCCTATCCCTAAAGATCGCGGCAATACTATTTCTTCGTCCACGCCACTGAATCTGACTCTTGGATCAGAAGAATTGTCAATTAAGGGATGCAATTTCTCCTGAGTTTTATGTTTAGATAATATAGGGCGAACCACAGCCAGCTCAGAATTTTCGTTATCTCCGCCCGCTTCTTGCAATACAGCTTGGGATTCTGCAGGGGGCACAAGACATGATCCATATTCAGGTAGTTCAGACATTCCATCTACTTCGAGGGCCTCCTCCGGTCTTCTTTTGTCTGCATCACCAGAACCTTGATCGCTACTACCAGCTGTGTCCTTGGGGTTTGGCGCGCCTCCCCCGCTATCTTTAGGAACGCCATCACTGCACACTTCGCCTCCAGGCGCACTCATATACTTAGAGTCAACAACTGTTATCGGGGTTCCGGATATAGGGGTTTCAGGCGGATAGCCCTGCTCAACTCGAACGCCAGACAGCCCATCAGTTTCTTCAGTTCTTTCTGCGCCAGTTTTTTTTGCAGCACTATCAGGGCCAGGGCTTTTCAGGAAAGGCACGTATGCTGCAGCTGTGCTAGCAAAGCTATTTACAGTATTCTTCACGATCTGCAGCCCGCTAGCATAGACATTCCGAAGCCACCCCAGTCCGCTACCCTGCGCAGGCTCTGTAGCTGAAGAACCTTGCGGCTCTGAAGGAGATGTGGGGTTTTGCGGTGAAGCAGCATCGTCTTGCTTGGAGACAGAAGTAGCCGGAGGAGGCGCCATGTTAACTTTTTATGAATTTTAATGAAGTTTAAATAATTAAGTAATAAAAGTCAAGGAACGGGCTTAGAGACCGGCCAAACGATGCAGCTAGATTTAAATAGCAGCATAAGATCGCTTGATTAATGCCAATGCCAGCACAAGACAACAAGAGGGAGATTCTTGGAGATATGAAAATTCAATATACTAATAATAAATTTAGAAAGATTCTGTATCTCTCTATATAATCACTGCAAATTTTTTATATTAGTAATCCTATTGCATATAGGCATGATTTCAGCACTAATTCTACAAACAGATCTTGCCCTATGCTGCCTTGTTATAGTAGCATCAGAAAAAATCTTATGCTACGTTCTCTAACAGCTATTTTTGTTATTACTTTTGGTATTGCTTTTTCTCATAGCAGCGCTGCTTTGGAAAATGTAATTGCCGACCTATCAATAGACCACATAAGCATAGATTATAATTTCAGTGGCATAGACCTGGCCATATTCGGCGTTGCAGCGCAAAACCAAAATATAGCGATCATAGCTCACGGACCCCACAAACCATTCATAATACGCAAGAAAGGCTCATTTTGGGGCATATGGGCAAACAAACAAAATATCACTATAGAAAAAGCACCGGCATTTTATTCCCTTCTTTCCAGCCACTGCATAGAAAACACCAATCAAAAACTACTCGAGCAGCTGGAAATCGGTGTCGATAATATAAACTTAGACACAAATGCAATAAAGAACAAAGAATTTGTCGATAATTTTAGGCAAATAAATAAAAAAAATAAAATGTATCAGGAATATATAGGCACGATATCCTTCGTTGATAATACGCTATTTAAAGCAACAATAAATTTTCCAGATAAAACACCTGCCGGTAGGTATATAATCAGCATCTTTTCGATCAAAGATAACAAGATACTAAGTGCACAAATAATGCCCATAAGCATTGAAAATAAAGGGCTGAATGCGTTGGTGCAAAAATTGGCTTACAAATATTCTGCTTTTTATAGTATACTGGTGATATTAGTCGCACTTATAGTTGGGTGGACTGCAAACATTCTCTTTAAGAAGAAATAAGCATGCCAAATGATCAAGTAAAATTCTTGGTTTGCGTCAATGGTACGAAAAACTCTGAAATAGCTTTAAGAGTTGCCTGCAAAAAAGCAAAGCACGCTGGCGCCTCTTTGAAAATGCTGCAGGCTATTGACATAGATCAGCAAACCTTTCTGTCAGTAACAGACACGGTAAGGCAAGAAAAACGGGCAGAAGCCGAAAACATGATGCAAGAATACTTAAGAAAGGCACATGAATGGGCAAACATCAGCATAGGATATAAAATTGAGGAAGGCCTAGCCGCAGAAGTAATCACAAAAGCGGTGGAGCAAGACAACAGCATTGGAATGATAATCCTAGGTGCACCTACCAAAGCATCAGATAGTATTATTCCGGCTCTGCTTGCAAAACTAGATATTTGCCTGATGGTGCCCTTGATGATAGTACCAGGAACCTTAACAGACCAGCAGATCCTAGAAATAGAATAGCCAGGATGCAATATCATGCCTGTTTGCTATTCTTATTTATCCGGCGCTAAGGTCTGGGTATTTCTCAAGACATAACGCATAATTGATTTTTTTAAGATCAGGCAGCTCTAAAGCGCTAGAAAATTCTTTATATTTGAGCTCTCTGACCATCCCAGATTTTAAACCCCCAAGAGTGAACGGGCCATATTGCAACCTGATTAACCTATTAACAGCCAGGCCAAGATAGCTAAATATGCGGCGTATCTCACGGTTCTTGCCTTCATATAATTCAACTTCGAACCAACTATTGCTATTATTCTTGCTGCTGCTGGTAGTAATTTTAACAGCACCATATTTAACCCCCGCAATGGTAACACCCCTCTTGATCTGCAGCATTCTATCTGCAAAATCACTCACTCTCTCTTTTAGATAAGCACGCACTCGATATTTCCGCACCAGGCCAGGCAGGGACATATGACGTGCGATCTTGCCGTCATTGGTCATAATCAACAAACCCTCAGTGTTATAGTCCAGCCTCCCCACGGACATAACCCGCGGCATATCCTCAGGCAGAGTCTCAAAGACAGTCCGGCGGCCCATCTGGCCAACTCTGCTGGTAATCAGCCCTCTGGGCTTGTGATAGATCCACAGGCGCGGCCTGGCAGGAGGCCTCAGGATATACCCTCTGACCTCCACCAAATCACTATCCTTAATTTGTATGGAAAAATCACTGACTGCCTCTCCATTGATCTTAACTGCTCCAGCTGAGATCAGTCCATCAGCCTCCCTCCTGGAGCAATAACCGCAATTAGCGATATATCTATTCAGCCTCATCCTAATTATAACTCTCTGGCTTCCTAAAACTCAAAAATTGTACTAATAAGTTTTACTAATAAATAAAATACCCATAATCTAGTATCACATTGTCATTCATAAAGATATCAATTATGCTGGTTGATTCTCATTGTCATTTAGATTTTAAAGATTTTGCTCAAGATCTGGAACAAGTCATTGCAAACGCCAAAGCAAATGGGGTTTTATATATGCAAACTATATGCACCAAGATCACGGAATTTGACCAGGTGCTCAGAGTCGCCAAAAAACACCGGAATATATATGCCTCGGTTGGCATACATCCAAATGAGGTGGAAGATCAACCTCAAATTACTGCAGAGGAGCTACTGGATTATACCAAGGACCCAAAAATCATAGGCATTGGCGAAACTGGCCTTGATTATTACTATCAAAACAGCGAGCCAGAGCTGCAAAAAAGGAGTTTTATTGAACATATTCAATGCGCCCGCACTGCGAAATTGCCGCTCATAGTGCACACAAGAGATGCTGAAAAAGACACAGCGGAGATACTGAGGACGCATATGAGGAACGAAAAAGGATTGCTGCACTGCTTCACCTCAGATATATCGCTAGCCAGAGCTGCCTTGGATTTGGGATTTTATATCTCATTTTCCGGCGTTGTAACTTTCAAAAATGCATCTGCAATCCAAGAAGTAGCGTGCTACACGCCAATAGATAGGATGCTGATTGAGACAGATGCGCCATATTTGGCGCCAGTACCAAAAAGAGGCCGCCGCAATGAGCCTGCGTTTGTGCTCCATACTGCAGAATTTATCGCTAATTTGAAAAAGATAGAATTTGAAGAATTCGCCCAGGCAACCACCAAAAACTTTTTTGCATTGTTCAGCAAAATAGGCTTAGCACAAGCAAAATATTAGGATATAATTCGTTCAGCACTCTGATTAATACTTAATTAATAAAATGCCAAAACGTTGTGCATGCTATTTATTAACCTTGATATTATCTATAGCAACTCTGACAATAATCATTTTTAAGGCTCCGGACCTAGCAGAACTTAACCTCAAGACAATCACTGTTAATCAGCTCCAAACAACAATTAGCAACACAAACAGACCAAAACTCATATTTATATTTGCATCTTGGTGTGGTTGTTGCAGAGAAAAGCTTGCCAAACTATGCCAATCGGCCAATAAATACAAAAATATGGATTTTATACTGCTATCGATTGATCAAAATTCTGAGAAACTACAGGATCTTCTAAAAAGCGGCATTAGAACGCGTGCTCACATATACCAGCTGGAATATCCAAGAAGATCGATTTTACTTAATGAATTAAGCAATATTGGTATAAATTTCGACGGTTTTGTGCCATTTGTGGTTTTGCTTGACAGCGACAACAAAAAGCTTGAGCATCAGCATATCTCCATCCAAGAATTGGACCTGGCAATCCAGAAAATTTTATAGTCAGTTTGTGGCCAAGCTAATAAAGAAATAACGATTGTAAATATGCGATGTTCAAAATTCATAGACAGATCATTGTCACGGCTAGAGTTCAACCAGCGCGTGCTGAGCGAAGCAGCAAACAAAAAAAATTTATTAACGAATAGGCTGAAATTTCTCTCGATTTCATCCAGTAATCTTGATGAATTTTATATGGCGCGATATGTGAGCAGCAGCAGTCTGCACAAAGCAGAAATCCACAAAATGGTTGAGCGCATCAAAGCGATGCAGCAGCAAATCTGGAGAGAGCTAAAATCAGAGCTGAGCACCTATTCCATAAATATAATAAATCCAGATCATGTCAGTAGCCACAAAAGATCAATCATATATGACTATTTTATCAATCACATTAAATATCATATCAAAATTATCGATATAAATCGTATATTGCAGGCTTTACCGAACCTACAGATAGTAGCGCTGCTAAGAAGCACAGATCAGTATAAAATTATTATACCATTCCAAAATACACCAAGATTGGCAAAAATTACTAATGAGCATTTTATTTTTGCGGAGGATATCATCAAGATTTTTGTAGGCAAAATTATCGGCCTAATTAGAGTTACTAGAGATACCAACATATATAGCGAGCAACATAATGAAAAAATTAATCAAGAATCTATAATAAAGCTGGTCAACGATAAATATAGGGGAGATATAACCAGTATACAGCTGCACACTAAGGACGAGTCGCTACGAAATCTGCTGAAAAAATCAAATCCAGTGAAGATATATGATATAGAACAAACCTTAGATTTATCATCTGTATATGAAATAGCCGGGGCATTGCAGGCAAAATTCGTCCGAGGATATTCCTTGCCGGCAAAAACATATAAATGCTTTCAGGGGATAGACTCAAAGGATGTACTTCTGCATCATCCCTACCGAAGTTTTGGATATGTGCTGAATTTTTTGCGTCAGGCAGCAGAAGACCCTGAAGTTATCTCGATAAAGCAAACCATATACAGAACAGAGAAAAACGCCATTGATGCCGCTGCATATGCGGCGCAGCTGGGCAAAGAAGTTACGGTCATAATCGAATCAAGGGCCAGATTTGATGAGCTCAACAATATCAAACTAGCCGAATATCTGAGAAAAGCAGGAGCAAAAGTGATACTCAACACCTCAGGAATCAAGATACACAGCAAGTTTTGCCTCATCACAAAAAAACACAAAAATTCTATAAAATATTATCTGCACTACTCCACCGGCAACTATAACGCCATCACCGCTACTACATATCAAGACCTATCAGTGCTTACCGCCAACCAAGAACTGTGTCAGGATATAGAAAAAATATTTAGCTATTTAACAAAAGAATCACAGACTTGCGAGCTGAATAAAATATATATATCTCCTTTTAACTTGCGTGATAAATTAATTAGCCTAATCGAGCAAGAAATAAACTATGCTAAATCTGGAATATCAGGCAGCATCTGGATAAAATGCAATGCAATCACAGATCGTAAAATAATTAATCTGCTATGCCAGGCATCGCAAAACGGGGTCAAAATTCACGTGGTGGCGCGAGGAATATGCCTGCTGAAACCTAGCATGCCTGGCTTATCAGAAAATATTAAAATTAGGTCCATCATCGGCGATGTTCTTGAGCATTCTAGGATATATTGCGTTGGCAACGGCAGCAAAATTCCTTCTGAGCAAACAAAAATATATATTTCCTCAGCTGATTTGATGGAACGAAACTTCGAGGAGCGCATAGAAACTTTGATACCCATCGAGGACAAAAAAATACATCACCATATATTGTATGAAATCATGGCGAGGAATATTTCATCAAGCAAAAAATGCTGGGAGCTGAGCCAGGACGGTACGTACAGCAGACTATCCTGCATCGGCCAATCCATACATGAATATTTTTTTGCTAGATATAGAGAGCAAAAAATGCAATAAAGAAATATTAAGATACTGTGTGATATCCTCCGATTAAGAAAATTTTGCAAGATCATGCAAGCCTTGCTAAAAAAAATATTAATTATTCTAATATCTATCGCTATAATTGGCGCAGCAGCTCTGTTTATTGCTCTGAGAACTATTGATCCAGCAAAATATACAGATGTAATCAACCAAGCGATAGAATCCAGCCTTGATGCAAAAATAGCCTCAGTCGGCCTAATACAAAAAAGCATTCTGCGCCCCAAAATTATCATAAATAGCGTTCAAATTAAATACGGCTCCATAGAAGGCAAGCCTGATGTTGGCAACACGGCAAATATTAAAAAAATAGAAATTATACCCAGAATAGGGAGTGGGTCAAAAATCAAAGAGATATTAATTTATGCACCGGATTTTACTTTAAGCCAGCTCAAAAAAGCCCTATACGCACCAAAAGGGAAGATGCCAAAAATCTCTATAGCAGAAGGCAAGCTAAACATCGGAGATAAAAAATCAAGACTTGCCATGACAATCTCCGAAATTAATCTCGTTTTGCATCTAGAGGAAAATCACTTAAAAGCAACCGGAAGTTTGGCCACAGGCCGGCAAATCTATCAGGTATCAAGCGGCTTCCAGACTGCCCAAGGTGTGGCTGAGCAAAAATTTGAGCTCAGCATCAGCTCGCCAGCAAGCAGCCTAAGTTTCAGCGGCTATGTGCAAAACAAAAAAGATATAGAGGGGCAGGTGAATATAGAGGGACAGGATCTGCAGGAACTGATCAGCTCACTAGGCGCAACAGAGAAGATAACACAAGCAGAAAGCAGAAAGCAGCAAGAAAAATTTGAGCTGTATTTCAATATCAAAAACAGCGAAGAAATATTCAAAATAGAAGACTTGCATATCAACTCCACTGACATAGCTGGCAAAGGATTTATCTCCCAAACAAGCAAAGCAGGTCTGCATGTAGAGTTAGATCTAGATAAGCTAAACCTTGACAATATCGTAGTCCAAGATAACTCACAGCACACAAAACATGTGCGAAATTTTGACTTGGAAATACCAGAAAACTTCGTTTCCTTGATACAAATCAACATCAAAGAGGCTATATTTAAGCAGCAATCGATCAAAGATATCGCGATAAAACTGAATACTCTGCAGGGAAAGCTCAACATATATCCACTGACAGCTACGCTGCCGGGAAACACAGAACTCGAGGTCAAGGGTCAGTTATCTCACAACAAAGTCAGACCCAAGCTAGAAGGTAAGCTTGAAATTTCTAGCAAAAACCTCGATGCACTTGCCAAGGCCTGGACGTCTAAAAATCTCGGCAAAGAACTCAAGCTCAGCAGTAGTTTTGATATCACTACAGGCAATATTATACTCCGGGATATAAAAGCGGATATGGATGAGACAACGCTAGCAGGTATGATAAAAATCAAAACCGGACCCTACGATAGATCTTTATCCGGCAAGCTGCATATAGATCGTCTGAAATATGATCATGATGCATTCATATCAACATATCTGGAGTGGAAAAAACTAGAAGATCTGTCTTGGCTGCGCTCCATAAAATTAAATACTGATCTGCAAATTGACATTAATGAATTTATTCTAAAAGAAAAATTATTTAATAAAGCCATAATCGCTATAAACATACTGAATAGCGAAATAAGGATTAATCAGCTGGCGCTATACTCACCAGAAATTAACCTGCTGGGCAGGGCCATTATTTCTGCAAAAAGTGCTCGTCCCTATATTTCTATTGACCTTGAGTCCAACCAACTTAACTATGACTTACTCATTGTGCCAAGCAAGAAAAAAGATCCAGCCTGGTCTACTGAAGATTTTGAGCTATCTGCGCTTGAAAATTTTAATGGAGATTTATCAGTAAGGCTGGAAAATTTCACCAAAAACAACATAAAATTTGATAAGATAATGCTGCAGGGCAAAATCAAAGACGATCTGCTGATCATCAACCAGCTGCAGGCAAATCTATATAACGGCACGCTCGAGGCACATGCAAACCTAGGGATCAGCACAAATCCATCCCTCAATGCAGTCTTTGCCATAAATAACTTACAGCTAGATGAAGTGCTAAAAAATAGTTTAGATATAAATCATATCACAGGTTACGGCAGCATGAATGGTAGCATAACAAGCCAGGGTAAAAGCATGTATGAGTGGGCTTCCAACGCCAGCGGAGAGCTTGATCTAGCCATGAGAGACATAAAAATTCAGAATTTTAATATCAGCTGGCTGGCAGACAACCTAATGCAAGCACAGAATTATTCTGAGTTAATCGGCATTGTGGAAACAGCGCTATACACGGGAGAAACCACGCTAAATAGCGCAGATGGAAAGGTAAGCCTTCAAGATGGCAAAGGTTCTCTGTCGCTCAAATTTAGAAATAATAGGGTCACGGGCGCCGCCGCCGCTAATCTGGTCATGGCAAAGTTCATAATGAGCGGCGTCAGTAGATTTTTATTCATCCCCCTAGAGCACAAAAATAAAGAAGTGGTAGCAGCGGATCTGCGAATCAAAGGGCCAATATATAAATTAAATAGTAACTTTGACATAGAAAGTCTCAATCAATTCCTGTTCCTGGGTCAGAATTCATTGTCTGCAAAATGAAATATTTGATTTTAATTATACTAATTCTTAATTTCTTTAATTGCGAGGCTGCATCCAAAAACTTTAGGACTGTTGCAGTAGTTGAAGATCAATTGATCTCATCCAAGGATCTGGAGGATAGGATCAAGCTCATGTCCCTATTCCAAAGCCAAAAACTCAGCCAAAAAGATGTGCTTGAGATATTGATAGATGAAATTTTGATCACCAAAGCAGCAGCAAAATCATCAATTGTCATAAATGAAGCAGAAATAGCAGGCTACCTGGAATATATCGCCAAACAAACCAATATAGAAGATCTGGAGCAGCATGCAAATTCACATGGCATCAGCAGCGAGCATATGGCAAGGCCAATCCAAGCACAGTTTTTATGGCAGAAAATCATCGAACAAACCATAATGCCAACAATCCGCATTAGTGACAAAGAAGTACAGCTGCTAGATGAGGCTAGATTAAATTTTAAATATATATCCATAGAAGACACGCAGGAAATGCAAGCTCTGGAATTGGCAAAATCATGCGAGGAGATGGAACAAATCATTAAAGAATTAAATCTAGCGGCACCAACTTCATTCGAAAATGCAAAAACAGGCGAGCTCAATAAAGAACTACGAAGCACCCTAAAAAATATAGATGTCAACCAGATCGGCACACTCCGGAATGAAAAAGGCTCATATCTATTAATGAAATGCCCCTCAAAATATGAAGTACTGAGAAATGAGCTATTCCAACAAAAACTCGCATATTATACACAGAGCTATTTACGCAAACTAAGAAAAGAATATTTTATCAGCATCAAACAATGAAACATGACAAAATTAGGGACCTGGGCATTGCCCTAGCGCAGCTAAATCTAGTGTCACCAAACTATAATAAAATCAATTATGAATATCAATATGCAGTAAAAAGGAAAATAGATCTCTTGATTTTGCCTGACTCGACTTTCTCCAACAAACAAGACATAGAAGCTTTTGCTGCAAAGACCGCAAGCCAAAGAACTGCAACCATAGCAGGGGGCCGTGGAAAAATCTTGGTAATATATCAGGGCACAACACAAGAAAAAGAGTTTGCTCAGCAGCATCGATATATATCAGCTGAGATTAATAATTTAAGATTGCTAATTTTAGCAGACATACTGCAAACAGAAATCTGCGGCGCAGAGAGAAAATATGATTTTGTAATCTCACTACAAAATATACCTCACATAAAAGCAAGTAGCGCGGTTAAGCTAAAAGCAGCGCAGGAGATATCAAGGAAGCTAAAAACCCCCCTGATACATCTCAACAAATTGGACATTCAGGAAGAGCTGATCTTTGGCGGTCATTCCTTCATAATTTCAGGAGCAGGCAAACTGGTTGCAGACATATCAGAGTGGCAGGAAAAAACCATTAATACCAAATGGCAATATCAGGAAAACAAATATGAGCTTATCAGTGAAGTCAGCCTCTCCAAGCCCTATTCCAAAGAAGAATCTGTCTATCAAGCACTGATGATGGGGCTCAGAAGCTATGCCAAAAAGCATGGCTTTAAGTCTGCAGTGTTGGGCCTCTCAGGGGGCATAGATTCTGCCTTGACCTTAGCTGTTGCCGCTGATGCAATCGGCAAGGACAGGGTTTATGCGGTTCTTATGCCCTCGCTTTATACCAAGGAATCTAGCATCCAGGATGCAAAAAAATATGCCGAGAATCTGGAGATAGAGCACAGCATCGTTCCAATAGATAAAATTTTTAGTAGCACCAAGGAGAGCCTCGGATCTATATTCGCCGACATGCCAGAGGACATAACAGAGGAGAATATGCAGGCCCGCATCAGGGGGATGATCTTGATGTCAATCAGCAATAAATTTGGCCATCTTATGCTCTGCACGGGCAATAAATCAGAGATCGCAGTGGGCTACTGCACCTTATATGGCGACACTTGCGGAGGATATGCCCCGATTGCCGACCTATATAAAACAGAAGTATATAAGCTCAGCAATTGGCGTAACCAAAATGTACCTTTCAGCGGGCTCATCAACCAAACCGACATTATTCCTGAGAGCATTATCAGCAGAGCACCCTCAGCAGAACTCAAGCCAAACCAGCAAGACCAAGACGATCTTCCGCCTTACTCAGAACTGGATAAAATTCTACAAAGCTTGATAGAGGAGCAAAAAGCACCGGACAAACTACCAAACTATGATAAGATAACAGTAGCAAAAATTGTTAGTTTATGGGAAAAAGCAGCATTTAAACGCCATCAGCTCCCTCCTACTATCAAAATACCCAAAATATTGATGAGCAAAAAATAAGCCAGCTGAATCAAAGTGGCTAAGTGTTGTATAAGGCAAAAAAATACTGTATTATTTGGCACAGGTTTAACTAAAGGCTAGACAAAATGAAGATAGCTAAAATTTTTATTCTCTTGTTAGCAATCGTGCCCCTTGAATGCTACTGCATGCCTAGCTTCATGAAGCCGAAAGAACAAGTAGTAATCAGAGATGCTTTCTGTAGAGAATTATCAGAGAATTACTCAAGATATGCGAAAGAAAGAGCAGCAGAATATGACTGGAAAAGTGCTAAGCATTTCGCTAGAAAGAGTTTATATGCAGCTTTGGGCAGACCAGTGGCATTAGAAACTTTCCATAGTTGTACGGCTTGTACATCCTATTCTTGTTATCCAATTTCTTTTCTTACAGCAGAAATAAGAGAAATCAAAAAGATTGTAGAAGATTGTCTGCTTACTAAGCACGCCAAAGAAGTTTACCCCAAGTTAGCCGCTGACGTACAGCTTTTCTATGATTGCTGGATATCGCAGAGGGCAAAACGCTATGCTGCCGAGGCTGTATCAAAATGTCGCGCGGAATTTTATAAGTCAGCAGCCAAGCTGGCACAGAAGACAGGGCAGGAGCTGCCCTCTATAACTGCAAGAACTCCGGGTGTTTTCTTTGCCGCAGTGGCCGTTCCTTTCGAAAACGCAAGTAGCACCTTAAGCGAAGCCGCTAAAAAAGTCATTCATAATCTGCTGGATAAAATAGATGCAATCGCAGAAAACAAGCACTACAAGATAGCACTAATAGGGCATGCCGACGAAGAAATGGAGACAGATCGCGACCAAGAAATCTCAGAAGAAAGGGTGCATGAGGTAAAGAAATATCTAATAAGCAAAGGCGTCAGCGCAGAGAGAATAATCGCTACCGAGATGGGCAACAGCATACCACTTACATGGCATAAAGAAGGGCGACATAAAAACCGTCGTTTGGAGATATTTGTCGTCACGGGACAAGAAGATCAAAGTTAGTGTCTATATCTTCTATATTAGTTCTAGGGGCAGGAGCTTGGGGCACAGCGCTTGCCTCTCTAGCTGCCCCTAATGTTAATAATGTTAGGCTGTGGTCCCGCAATCAAAAAATTATAAAATCCATAGCAGAGCAAAAAGAGAATAGCTTTTATCTTCCGGCAATCAAATTGGCAGAAAACATATTGCCAACAAGGCATCTGCAAGGACTTAGCTCTAATCAGGCTATTATTCTGGCCGTTCCTAGCCATGCGGTTAGGGAGATATGCCAAAAGCTTTCGGGGCTGGGCCTCGATGAAGAAATTCCGATCATAATCTGCAGTAAAGGCATGGAGGCCGGCACGGGGCTGATGATGAGCGAGGTTGTGAGCTCTCTGCTGCAGAATCCAATCGCAGTTCTGTCTGGGCCTAACTTTGCCAAAGAAGTGGCACTAGGTCTTCCCGGCGGCGCTAGCTTGGCCTGCAAAGACAACAAAATAGCAGAAAATTTGCGCAAGATCTTAAGCAGCAAAAATTTCATCACCAACATAAATCATGATATTATCGGCACGCAAGCAGCAGGTATAATCAAAAATATCACCGCAATTGCCTGCGGAGCGAGCATAAATCTGGGACAAAACGCTCGAGCTTTTATCATAACCCTGGGGTTCAAGGAAATGAACATGCTTTGCAAGGCTTTGGGCGGCAAAACAGAGACCCTGAATGAAAGCTGCGGTATAGGAGACCTGATTTTAACATGCACCTCCGAAATATCTCGCAACATGTCGCTGGGACTTGAGCTCAGCAAGGGGCAGGGACTAGCAAGAGATGTAAAAATGCCTGAGGGTTTTTATGCAGCAGAAGCATTGCATAAACTTTCGCAAAAGCTGGGCATATATCTGCCTTTGTGTGAGGCGGTGTATCGTCTAATATTCTGCGGCGAGACAGCCGAAGAAGCAATCTTGGGCTTATTTACAGAACAGATGCATACAACAAGCTAAATTATCTATTTTTTATCAGCGTAAATTTTAAGTTAACATATTAGTCATAGTAACTGACAAATATAGCTATTTTGTTTAGTATATTAATTATTAGCAATAACTCAAAAACTATCAGTAAAATTTAATAAAATAAAAGTTCATCCCAGAAAAAGCGCAACGGCATATTAAACAATAATACTAAGATATTCATCAATTTAGCTAGTAAAAAGACTTATTTAGAATAAAATATAAATTCAGTTTGCAAATCCTCAGTGGTTCCGTGCCATAGCCCCAAGATAAAAGCATATGCCGCATAATTTGAGAGAAGAATAGAAGATAATATAAATCTTATCAAATCTATAAAACGCAAAACAATATTAATGAATAAAAATGAAGCTAAACAAATAGATAATAAGAAGAGCAATTTAGGTAAAATACTAGCAATAATGCATATATATAAAGCAAAAGAGCGGGCTATATCTAAGGTCTTCAAGGTGCTAGCCATAAATCCATGGTGTCGGCATATGATGTTTTCCCACCAAGAGCTCAGCAAAAACTTTTAGTATGCTGCGCTGCTTAGCAATGTTATCAAATGGATAATAATTTAATAAAGATAACTCCACTGGCCAAGCAATAATATATTAGCATGCCGACATAAGGTATAAACATAGCTTGCGACAGCTTCTCAAAATAAATCCGAGCTTTCTCAGCTACAGCGCAGCAAAACACAGCTGCGTAGCTCCGGACACAACCTCAGGCAAGAGTCGCCCACTCCAAGAAATTATTCCTAAGCAAATGAGGCAATTCCGGTTATTGATCAAGGCGCCTTAAAGAATCATATAGCAAATGAATCATCAGATAACAAACAACAGCAAGAGGGACATGAAGATTTGACAATTAAAGCTCGGAAGCAGGACAAAATGGATAGATGCGGAAAATTGGTGATTAGAATAAATCAAGACAGCATGTTTAGCGCTCCGCAGCAAAGGAGCAAAACATTAATTTATCCGAGACATCAGCTATATTAAGCACAGAGAATTGAGCGGCGTTCGCGACTTTAGCTAGATAAGCCGTAGAATAAGAAAACTTATCTCGATAGGGCATGAATTGCAGATATCCCTGGGCTTTGCTGACAAAAAACACTAGGATTCCCTGTGGTCTCAATGCCTCATGACACAAACGCAGAATCCGCTCGGACAGGCCTAGATAGCCAAATGCACCCTTTGAAACAATGATATCATATTGAATCTTGCGATTTTGCAAAAATTCACCAATCTCAGCCTGGGATAGATTATTATACACCAGCTCACCTTCGATCTTTAGGTTGCCTGCCCGTTTTACCATGCCCGCAGATATATCCACCCCCTCGAGATAGCAATGGGCGATATACTGTCGCAGAGCTTTGCCCAAAACACCCGGGCCACACCCCAACTCCAGCACACTCAGGGGCGAATTATTAAAATAAGGCTTGATAGAATTTAGCAAGAGATTTTGCGACTTTTCGTCAAAGACCTCATCCTTTGGATCCGAAAAATCAAACCGCTCCGCAACCAAAGTGCTGGGTACAGAGCTTATCGAAGTCGGATCATCGATCTTTTGCAAAAAATATTTACTTTCAGCCAGGCCATCTTTTGCTGCAAGGGATTTCCGCAGATACTTGGCAGCTTTTCCCTCCCTTCCCAACATGTAATAGCAGCGCCCCAGATTATAATTGGTCCTGGCAGCACTGGACCTGAACCAAGAAAGCAGAACAAATCTCATCGCTGCATCGTTAAAATGACCACCATAATAGTGATGCAAACCCAGATTCATATTGGTCTCTGGTAGATTTTTGGCCTTTTGAGCAGCCTCTTTGAGAAAAACTAAAGACTTGCTCCATGTGTTTTTGAGAAAATCCCCAAAGTCCACGAAAGAACCAGAAATATTCCTTGCTTTTCTTTTAAGAAACATCACGGTTATTTATAAGTACTAAACATATAAAGCACTAAAACATAGTGCCATAAAGCTAATAAAACGTTAAGACAGACCTTCATTCAGATTTGAACATATTTTCCACAAAATCCCACAAGCCCTGCTGCCTGGTGCGCCGTGCGCGCTCAGCATGCAGAATGCTGAGTACGCTGTCTAAGGTCTCATCTATGTTATTATTAACAATTACATAATCGTATCCATACCAGTGGCTGATCTCGTGCTTTGCTCTGCGCATTCTCTCGTCTATAACCTCCTGACTATCAAGCCCCCTTGTCAAAAGACGCTCCCTGAGCGCAGCTAAAGAAGGCGGCAGCATAAAAACACTCACAACGTCGCTCCTGGCATTCTGAATCAGCTGTATATTGCCCTGCCAGTCAATATCGAGCAGAATATCCCTGCCATTCTCCAGTTTTTGCTCCACAGAAGCCCTCAAAGTGCCATAATAATTGCCAAAAACTTTCGCATGCTCAAGAAATTCATTGTTAGATCTGCTTTGCTTAAACTCCTCAGGCGTCATAAAAAAATAGTCTTTGCCGTGGATCTCCCCATCACGAGGAGGACGCGTGGTTGCAGAAACAGAAACCACGATGCCGCTATCTTGCTGCATCAGCAGCTTCGAGACAGTGGTCTTGCCAGCTCCAGAGGGAGAAGACAAAACTAAAATAAAGCCTCTACGTCTATTATCCATCCTGCTAAAACACTACCATTTTTGATAATAATAAGTCATAAATTATAAATAGCTAAATAAAAATATAAACCGCTTCTGATCTGCAGGCAAATATAATAAATCCTATCATAAATCATAAAAATCCGTCTAGGAAATCAGCGTAGCCTGATTTAAAAAACATCAATAAGGCTTATTGCTGCAAATCTTCTTTTATCCTCTGGAAGCATCATGCATAAAGCAGATAAAATAGCATCAGGACTATTAATAAGAACTGCATAGCTTGCACAAAAGCACCCTAAAGGACCCATAACTAAAGAGCCTCGTCAAACACGCCGCTATTGGTTGAATATTCAAAATTTAATATATTATCCGGGTGCACCAGGCTATAGATGCTGCGGCAGGCCATCGCAGCTTCTGCAAAGGCACTCAATATCAATTTTAGCTTACCTGGGTAAGTAACCACATCGCCTATAGCATAGATTCCAGGTGTGCTGGTAACGAGAGTTTCCGGGCTAACCTTGATGCGTTTGCGCTCGATGTCAAGCCCCCAGCCGGCAATAGGACCCAGATCCATCGATAAACCAAAAAAAGGCAACAAAATATCCGCTTCTATCTCTTTCATAGATCCGGCAAGGCTCCTCAGAATGACCTTATTTATCATTCCACCGCTGCCCGAGATATCATGCAGATGATAAGGCGTGACGATTTCCAACGAGCCTACATCGGCCATTTGCCTGAGTTTTAGCGTACTACTCGCAGTGCAACGAAATTTATCGCGCCTGTGCACCAGATAAACGTTTTTGGCCACCCCGGCAAGAGCAATAGCCCAGTCTGCAGCAGAATCGCCACCGCCGGCAATCACTACCTTTTTGCCGGCAAAATCTTCTGGTCTGTGCACCAGATAAAAAACTGTTTTGCCCTCATATTGCTCTATTCCTTCTATCCTCGGCCTGTTAGGCCCAAAAGCACCGCAGCCGGCAGCTATTATGATCGCCTTAGCTTCAATAATATTACCCACAGAAGTGACCAGCTGCCACTGGCTGGCTCTGCCACTGATTTTTTCCACCCTCTGACCAAGATGATAAATCGGAGCGAATCTCCCCGCTTGGGTTTTTAAGTTCGTTATTAGATCCTTTGCTAAAATAGCAGGACATGCAGGAATATCATAAATAGGCTTCTCGGGATAAAGTGCAATGCATTGACCGCCTATAAAATCCAGTGCATCAATTATACAGCTGCTCAGGCCCAGGCGCCCAGCCTCAAAAGCAGCAAATAAGCCCGCAGGCCCAGCACCTATAATTGCGATATCCATAATCCGTATGCAGATGTTTAAAAAATAACCTAGTATGACTAGTATACAGCAGAAAGCCCAGGATGCAAAAACTGGACAGGCATTGCAGCTGCCAACATATCCCGCAAAGAGATAAAGAAGGTAAGATTTAAGATAAAACTGCAATAATGCTAGTGAAAATAATCATTGCGGATCATTTCTAGTTTAGACAAAATTGCTTAAAGCATTCTCATTTCAACCAAAAAATAATTTTAAGTAAAATAACCTAAAAAGATATATTTATTATACTATTAACCTATAATATATCTAGAACTTAAGTCAGCTACTATACTTTCATTTTTCATTGCTCCTTTTTGGGTTATAGGTAGTAATTATCAAATTCTACAACGAATACCATAGTATTTGGTGTTTCGTTGTATTCAGTAACAATTGCCGTGAACTTGTACGGAAGATCATTATCTACAGCATGCATTAAATCATCAGCAATCATCTCATAGGTAGTGGTATTCCTGTAACTTGCAGTACTATTTTGATGATATCCATCAGCATCGAATGATCTGAAATATCCAGTTCTCATATCATTATACCTACTATCGTAATATAATGAGTTAGGTTCGCCCATGTCCCATTTAATAGTAAATCTATCATTAGTCATATTAGTCATTGTTCGTCTCTTTTCTTATTTTGTTAATATTATATTAACATAAATTGGTCAAGATGTTAAGGGATTATTTAAAATATTTTTTCCTATATATTCTTGCTGTGAAGCAAGAGACTCGAGTTCTCTGGTATGCTTGTAGTAATCTTCACCTTTTAGTCTACGAGTATTAATAGAAAATCAGAAGCTGAAAGCAATATCCACTCAAATAAGCAAGAGAAGCAGCTGTGCAGAGGAATAACAAGGGCTATTAGTATATGCAATGCACGAAGGAGAGGTAATTTTAATGCTATTATATATAGCAATATTAAAATTATAGATAATGAACATAGAATCTTGTGCATATGCACAGCCTATAACATATGCAAACGCACTGTCTTTATTTGCAAATAATGCTAGTCTAAAGGAAATTCCGGAAGACACAGCCCAATAAAAACTAAAAATCCTCCAGAGATGCAAAATATTCCTTATATTCCACCATCAATCAGCAGCAAAACTCAACAAGAAACTATTACAGGTTGCCATGAGAAAAGAGCAACGAGGGATTTGCTATTAAAACTACAAACAAGGTGCCGGTCAAGAATGAATATGGGTCTATACTGCCATTTCTCATAAGCCCTGGCTATCTAACATGCTCAAAGCGGACAAACAAGATTGCCCAAGAAGAACGCAAAGCATGCAATATAAGGCACGGAGCAACTCGCTGTGCTTTGAGTCAGATCGCTTCTGGGCAGAGCAGGCCTGGTTCTGGGCAAAATCTCTAATTGTACATAACTAATTGCGCACATAAACTCAGAATAATTGCAATAAACCTGCCAAAACATTGCGATAAGGCTATATTAGTTATTATAATGAGTTCGCACGTCATCAGTCCTTAACTAATGAAAATCACGCCTGCTAAGATAGAAAATTTTCTAGATGATCCAAAGATAGCCCATGCAGCGCTTCTGTATGGCAATGATCATGGCAAGATCAGTCTATATGCTGAAAAGCTGAGCAATAATCTCAAGCTAGAGTCTGCTAATGCAATCACTAATATAATAAATTTGCCCCCTGCTAGCCTCAAACAAGGGGCACTAATAAACGAGATTAACTCTATAAGCATGCTGGGAGACAAAAAAATAATCATAATCAAAGAGGTCAACGAAAGTGCATTTAGCGATATCCAACAAGCTCTGCTCCGGCCGCCACAAGATTGCTATATCATCGTTACGTCACATAAATTATCAGTAAAATCAAAGCTCAATCAGCTCTTTGAAAAATCAGAGAGCATGGCGTCAATCGGCTGCTGGCAGGAAAGCGGTAAGGAACTGGAGCAGTTCATTAGAAAAAATCTGGGCCAATACCGCCTAGATAATAGCTTGGTAAAAAAATTAGCGGAATATCTACAAGGGGATACCTTATTCGCTTTGTCTGAGCTCAACAAACTTTCGCTATACCTAGTAAACAAGCCAAATGCAACAGAAGAAGAAATAATAAACTGCATCGTAGATTCAGGCGAAAAAACACTGGATAGTTTGTGCTTGGCAACAGCAGACAGAGACATAGCAAAATTCATGGCGCTCAGCGAAGAACTCCTCTCCTCTATCAGCCCTATTTCTGCCATCCGTGTGCTCTATAATTATTTCTATCGCCTAGAAAAAACTCTGAGCTTAGTCCAGCAAGGACTAAATATGCAGCAGGCAATTTCTCGCTTGAAGCCACCGGTTTTTTTTAAGAATATGCACCATTTTAAGCGCCATCTGACAGAATGGAGGGTAGAAAGCCTTCGAGAAATGTTAAAAAATATGCTAGAATTAGAAATAAATTGTAAACAGAATGCAAATCCTAAACACATTTTTAAGCAATCTATGGTTATAACAATTTTGGAATCAAAATAGCATAAGTTTAAAAACAATGGAAAAAAATATAGTGGAAGATACACTAAAAAATATAAGAAGGATGATAAACAGCAAGGAACAGGAACAAGTTGCACATTTGCTTCCTCATTTGTCAACTTACACCCGCACAGATGTTCTGCTGCTAACTGAGGCAATAGAAGAAAATCAAGATATCAATGAAGTTTTTATAGCTAGGGAAGCTAAGCAAGCGGAAAATTTAGGTGCATTGAAAGCAGAATTTTCTGAATGGCTAGACCAAAACCTCCCCTCATTAATCAGAAAAACAATAAGACAGGAAATAGGCAAGGCGCTCAAAAAAATGCTGCCTTGAGGCATAATCCATGAATGCAAATAGCGTCTGGTTTCGGTGAATCTTGCAATTTTTTGGCCAAATTTGTCCAAGCTGTGTACGTAATCATAACAGTAGCTGAAATAGATTTGCGGCCAAGAATGGCGCGTAGGGCACAACAAAGAGTGGCAAATGCATCAATAAAGCCTAGTATATGCCCTGGGATTTCTAGGGCCCTTTTTTATTGCTCAATTATTGTTCACAAATCCATAAAAGATGTCGCCCCTCGTGAGCAAAGATAATGCAGAGGGAATTATACTTCTTCTGATATTGAGCATAACCCTATTATGCACAATGCTCTTGAACATGCACAAAAGCGACCTTCATCCACAAAAAAGCAAGATAAATCAGCCCATATATCTCAACATGTATGTAGATACATGGGGCCATAAACAGTCCCGAGATGCAGGTACATATCCGCAAACCATCCGTAATAATTGAGTCTATGAAAATGCAAATTTGCAGAATGGACACACAAACTCACCATTATTTATAATGTATTATTAGAAACCCGGAGCCTTTGCGAAAGACTAGGAGAAATGGCAATGCGCAAACGGGAGAGGAAAAATACTCCGGACTATTTTACCAAAGAGGACTGATATTTATGGCGATGACAGCAGAAAAAAATCAATAAAGACAGGGCATTAGAAGCCTCAAAGGTTGATCTAAAAAATTAATTTTGTGCCCATACTGCCCAAGAGCTATGCCCTAGAAATATAACAATTAAGTTAAGATAGCGCTCGACGCAACCAAAATTTAAAGATAGAAAACATGAAGAGCCATAAAGAGGAAATATAAGGGGCATATAATCTTAAATATAATAGCAAGGTCGAGCCCCGCATAAAGAACATCTTTTATATGGTTTGCCGGCCGGAGCAGCGCCATATCTATGCATATAGCGCAGCAAACGCGCGCATAAAAGCAATGAGGCTCGACAATCTGTGTTTTTATTTTGATTCTAGCCTACAAACCTTCAAAGCAGAAGGCATCAAGGGCAACATATAAGCAAGCGGGACAAAGAAGCATCGACACAATAATTAAAATTAGTAAGGTCCATACAACGCTGCAAAAAATATGTAAACTAAGAACACAGAGGCCATGGGGGCACATCCAGTGCATATAATGAATATTTTGTTGGACTCCTGGCAAAAATTACGAATGGCAAAAATATGATGCGATCTTGATGAAAATAATACAAAGCTCTGCATGCACAACCCAGGATAATGCCTATATACATAAAAAAGCAACAAAGGGAATTCAAGAGGGGATGGACAGAAGGAAGCGGAGGATAAGCCACATGAAAGCCGCATGTGCAGAGCCCTGATGGGCAGATTATCCAAGACGCACCCCTAAATATGAAATGGTCCACCTATCAAGAACATTATCAGAGGAGATATTATGAGATTACGCCGGAGAGGTCGGATTATTAATCTGGAGTTGGGGCGACAGATGCGGCGCAGGCTGATTCAAGAGTTGAGAAGTAATCTTATTTACTAAAATATTAATTAGTAATATATCTATTAGGCTTAAAATTATTATATATTTTGTATATTAATTATGTATATAATATATGCTATGCAATAGAAACAAAAGGCTATAAGGTAAATTAATGATAATGCCGCCACAAAATTTAGGAATGAAAAATGAGCGGAAGAATCCTGCATTCAAGCTGAGCGAAATTAAAGCAAAACAGAGGCAAGATATCCGCACAAAGCGAGAGCCAAAGGGATCACAAAGAGCCAATAATGAGAGGCACGCATGAATCATGCTCATATTCAGGGCCAGGAAGCCTTAAAAGCAAAGAGTCGACATCTGTGCTTTGCGCTAAAATAACAGATTAAGTATACACTAGTAGAATTACAGTATAGCTATGACTTAAAAGTCATAGCTATACAAAACCGAAATTTTAGGCAGAAAGCTGCAATAACCTTAGCGCCTCACCGCACACTACCGCACCACCAACTCTTTTTGTAATGTAAAAGGTAACCATAGGCTTAGATGTATAAGGATCCCGCAAGACGCTCACACCAGATCTGTCAACAATCATATATCCCCGTTTAAAATCACCCAAAACAACCGAGAGCGAATTAGTTGCAGGAGCCATCATATCAGCAGCCTGATAAACCGGGAGACCAAGTATAGTGTCAGTAGTGCCCATAGTCATGTTAGGCTGCCATATATAAGTGTTACTGGTAGGGTGCTTAAGTGTTCTTATAAGTTGCGTAGTGGCACGATTCATTAAAAATGCAGCACCGGATATATAATCTTCTTTGAGATCGTAGTACATCTTGATGAGATTATCAACGGTAATGCTGCCATTGGTGCCAGATTTTATCCTTTTGATATAATCAGAAGATCTGGAATTAGTACGAGTTAAGATGCCTTCGGGTTTCAGCGCTCCATCTCCTTTGATGAATCCCTCGCTTTCCTTTGCTGCAAATGCCTGCCCAACCTTCTTAATCAGCCATTCCTCAACATCAACAGATGCATCATCTAGCAGCTGCTGTGTTATCTTAGGATTAGCATAAAGTTCATTTACTGTGATAGTCTTACGATTAATCCTAGGAGTGTTAGTATTTCCGCTGATTACGACATCAGTGGCGCCAGACCAGTCAACCGTAGGACTAGTATAATCTTCGAGCACCTCCAAAGATGCGGTAGAAATATTCTGCACTGTTGCCAGCTGCCTTATGGGAGAACCTTCCAAAGCCGCCTTGCTCATCTCTTCTGCAGCAGCAGGATCAACGAAATAACCCCCATCCGCATCCCTCTCATTAGAGAGAGTCTTGGTTTGCAATCTGCGCAACGGCCCTTCTGTACCACTACGCAAATATGAGCGAAAAGCACTCTTATATTCTGCCATATCTTCATCAAGCACATGATAATCACTGTCAGACGGGCCAAATCCTGGTCTTTGCATGGAAAGCTCAATCTTTCTAACCCTTTCCTTGCATTTATCAATGTTATCATTTATCCTTTTTAATTGGGTAATGGTTAGTGTGTCTGCAGAGCCTCTTTCTCCAATTTCACGCAATCTCCTTTCGTTCACTTGCTTAAATTGCTCCCATGCAGAGCATAATTCATTCACTTTGCGTGTAGCATCAGGTATAGACATAATATATCCCTCCATATTATAATTTATATTAAGCTTTTAGAAATGTACTAAAATTAGCTAGCCAGTATCCTTAGAGCTCTATCTATAGCTCCAAATAAATCTGGATCATTGTTTATCCCTCCAGATTCATGCTTGACCTGAGTCACGCGCGCTTTTTCATTCGCAGGATTAACAGCCAAACTTATTTCAAAGACATAGCCTGTGGCAACATGGGTAATGCCAGTTTCCGGGTCTATATAGTACCTAAGGGGAGCCCAGCCAATAGACACGCCGTTAAATACACCCTCTTTCATCATCTCATAAACCTCACGTGCACGCTGCACATCAAGGCAAAGCTGCGCCTCAAAATACAATCCTTTTTTATCTTCTTTGGCATCTAGTATTTTGCCTATCGGCTCCCGGGCTATGTGACTCCAAAGTAGAGTTATGCGGTCAGGGTCCAGATACTCAAAAGCACCTGGATACGTGATATCATTATGCAAATCCAAGTAATTAAAAACACTTGCATACCCAACAATCTTGCCAGTTTCCTCAACTGACTTTATCCCCAAGATAGGCTCGGTTTTAAAAGTTTGGAAATTATGAGAAGCTCGTGCAACTGCCGCCATATTACCCCCTAAAAGTATTTAATTGGTTAAATATTAAATATCTTTTGTTGCTATAAAATTTAAAATTTTAAGATTTATTGCAGAATGCTATTCGTTGTAGTATAAGGCGGTAACTGGATCTGCATACATTAGAGGAACAGCACTTATACTAACCCCCATGATCCACAGTGTACTATAAACTTTTATTCCTTCCTCTACACTGCGCTCTTGGTCTATTATGCTCTTAGCCTCCATATAGTAAACTGAAGAGTTCATAGACACTCCAAACCTCAGCATCGCATAAATCTCTCTAGCCTTCTGCACCTTCAAGATAAGCTTAGCTTTATAATACAGACCTTTTTCGGGATCTTCATAGAGACTCAGTACTTTGCCTATCGGTTCTGCCTGATTAATATTCCACACAACCGTGTGGTCAACGAAATCTATATTCTTAAAAGCACCAGGCAATGCTCTACCACCGGCACCGGGAGTGCCAAAGGGCAGAGAATTAAGGGGACCATCATAACCGGCTGCATAGCCATAAATTATGCCATCACCTTCCACTCCACTGGACTCAAACCCCGCGACGTTATCATTTCTCACTATTTCAAGAGAATTAGAACTGATTCTTCTCATAATTACTCCTCATAAAACAAGTCAAAAATAGTTCGCAAATCTAGCATACTCACTCAAGCTCATCTCCCCCAGCCACAGGACCAAGACCCACTGCTTCTCTTTTTTCATTTGTGGTCATAAAATCTGCAACTCTCACTCTATCCCATACCTTATCCTGCTTTGCACTAATTGCGCCTATTGAATCTATGTCATAGGCCAGCCTTAAATTATCGGCAAAAACACAGGAGATGGAATTATTCATACCTTCAATTATCTTATCCAAAAGAGGCAAAACAGTTTGCTCCCATAGGGCTAGGCGAGCTTCAATTAGATTACTGTAGGTATTGTCTCCCGGTATGCCCAGAAGCTGTGGAGGCACCCCAAAAGCAAGCGCAATATCGCGTGCAGCGCTATATTTGACATTTACGTAATCCATGTCCTTAGGGTTTATGCTCATCTCTTTCCAGTCCAGTCCACCCTCAAGCAACATCGGTCTGCCTGCATTTCCGCTGCCCATATATAATTCTTCTATTTGCTTCTTGATGCGCTGATATTGATCTTCGGCCAAAATTCCGCCACTCCCATCCGTAGCAGGCTTGACCACCAGAGCTCCGCTAGGTCTAGCGCCATTTTGCAGCAAGGCCTGGTTCCAGGCGGCAGCCTGATTATGCTGATCTATGCTATAGGCCGCAGCTTCAACTGGAGAAAGACCGTAGCGGTCATCAGTGGGATGAAAAGTTTTTAAGTGCAGGATATCGGATTTTCCACTAAATTTATTAACCCGAAAATTCTTGACCTTATCACCTACCTTATATTCATAACTCATCAGGCCTTTTTCAGTAGCTACAATCTTGATGCGATCAGGTCTTAGCAGATATAATTCTTCGGGATATTGTCTGGAGCTAGAATAGGCCTTAACTACATATGCATTGCCGCTGATCAACAAATATTCAATAATATTTTCAATAAAATCCACCCCAGACATAAAAGGATTGGGCTTCTGCAGCAAATTTAGCAAAGGGTGAGTGTTTAGCTCCGCCTGATTCTCAGCATTATATAGCTTAATGGAGACAGAGGACGCTGCAGCCGCTATCATGTTAATACATCTGTGGACTATAACATTTTTAATGTAGCCCTCTCTGGCAAACTGCACATAACCCCTACCGGTCCATGCCGGATCACCCATGGAATAAACAAAAGATCTCTGCGCAAAAAGATCGTGTCTCAAGTTAGAGCCATTAATACTTTTTGTATGTTTATTGCGTAGTCTTTTTGTTAACTTCTTTACAATACTCATATGCCTCTGATTCCATCTATTAGAAAATTAAAGCCACAACAAGCTTATAATTGCATTATAAATGCCGCGCGAAAGTGGCGGAAGCAAATATTTAGCAATCCTAAGCTTATAGATTATTGCAAGCTTACAAAGATGAGAAAAAGAGGCTCTACTTATAAAGTAGTCTGTCTTAAGTAGAAAAACATAGGTAATTACAAAAGACTATCTTAAATAAATCTCTTAATAATCGCCCTATCCCTCTGCTGTATAATGACATCCCTACACGTCATAATTGCTATAATGATCATATTCATCGTAAGTAGTATACACCACTGGCTGATATTCCACATAATAGGGCGTATTATAAGGATATCCGTATTCTACAAATACAACTTCCTGTTGATAATGTTGGGAAACATAGTAATAACCCAGTCCAAAGGCGGCTCCAACCGCGAGGCCAAATAATATTTCTAAAGCAAGCATACCAACAACAAAACACATAAACTTTCCTTATAAATAAATATTATATCAAGATATTATACATAATAGATCGTATCATAAACATATACGTATTCTACTTGAGGGGGGGCGTGTATGTAAGTTCGTGAACTACTAGGCCGGCAGCGACCGTATATAAAAAAGGTATCAAAAAAGGCATAAATTCCTCCTATAAATAAAATATTATATTAAGATATTATACAATAATGTCCAAAAACTAAAGTTTGTTAAATTGTTATTTATGACAAAAAGTACATATTAACTATAATACTAAAGGCATAGAATCAGTTATCCAGACCCAACCAGCAAAAGGATCCCAAGCCAAAGTTTGACAATAATAGTTGGTTACGCAATAATAGTTGGTTTCACATAGATATGTTCCAAAAAACCAATAACAGTCTTGAACTGGGTAACAATCTTCATATGCAACTACTCTGTCGCAAGTAGGGACATAGTAATCAACTACTATCATATCAGTCATATCATCCTCCTAAAAAGTTAAATCATTATTAATTATAAACACAAAAATATATCTAATTTCAAGTACTTTAAATAAAAAAATTGCTTTTTTTAAAAGATTAATGCAATGGGCTTATCCATTCCGGATATCCATTCTAATTATAGCAATATATTCATTATCCCAAAAAAGAGTCATAATCAAGGACATCACGGTCATATACATTAAACAGGCCTTGAGTAGCTATATTATCTCCTGCCAATGTACCAGTCAAATCAACACTACTAGGTAGCCACCAAGGTTTATAAGAATAGCCCTCACTAACTACAGCACTATCATACCAATATTCTTGTCGGACATGTATTATGCCAGGCTCATAAGTATATATAAATTTTGCATAATCAGCAACAGATTCAGATCCACAACCAGTAATAGCTTTAGATGTCATACTTACCTAATTAATAATATGTTCATTTTTGATATTAACATAAAATGTTAATATATCGCAATATAATTAATATAAATTTTTATGATATTAAGCAATTGCCTTGATTCTAGCAATGCATTCCTCTTTGCCCAGAGAAATCATAACTTCAAAAATATTAGGAGATCTCATAGTGCCGGTCAAGACAGCACGTAAAGACTGCATTACCTTTTTAAACTCCCAAGAATTATCCTTAGCAAAAGTTTTTAATGATCTGCCCAAGCAATCAGAGCTCCAATCTTCCTCTCGCAGCTGCTCGAGGGTTGGCAAAATCAAACTGAGAATATCGCTGCCGAAGTTATCCATTATCTCAGCAGCAGCAGAATCGTATTCCACCTCCTCCAAATAAAATCTCCCTGCTCTTATAATGTCTATTAAGGTAGCGGCCCTCTCTTTAAGTCCTGATATTCCCATAGCTAGAGGCTTTCTCTGCGCCATATCAGGCATAAAGCCGAGTTCCTTTTTGATAAACGGCTCAATCATTTCGAGTAAAACGCTAGAATCAGTGTTTGCTATATAATATTTATTAATGTTCTTTAGCTTTGTGATATCAAAGCAGGCAGGAGATTTCCCTATATCCTGAAGCTTGAACCAGCTTTTGGCTTGCTCATCAGAAATAATTTCGTCGTCACCGTGGCTCCAGCCCAGTCTCAGCAAGTAATTTCTCATAGCAGCAGGCAAAAAACCCATATTCTGATATTCATCCAGGCCTAAAGCACCATGACGCTTGGAGAGCTTAGCGCCATCTTCACCATGAATCAGCGGTATATGGGCAAATTTCGGCACCTCCCAACCCAAATAACTATATAAAATCACTTGTAAAGTCGTGTTAGTTAGGTGATCAGCACCCCGAATCACGTGCGATATCCCTTCATCATGGTCATCCACGACCACAGCCAGCATGTAAGTCGGTGCACCATCGCTACGCGTGATCACTACATCATGCAGCTCTGCATTGCTCACCTCGATTCTGCCATAAACCTCATCATCAAAAGCTGTTATGCCCTCTTTCGGCGCTTTCAAACGCACCGCCCCATCGTCCAAGTAAGCCTTACCGCTCTGCAACAAAAATTCTGTGATCTGCTTATGTCTAGGGATATTGTCAGTCTGGAATATGAGCTCATCATAATCAAGGCCCAGCCACTGCATACCATTCATAATAGCATCTGTCGCCTGTTTGGTAGAGCGCGCACGGTCAGTGTCTTCCACCCGCAAAATGAACTTGCCATTGCCAGCGCGGGCATATAACAAATTAAATAAGGCAGTTCTAGCCCCACCAATATGCAAAAAACCGGTCGGCGAAGGGGCAAATCTAGTTACTATTTGCATTATTTACTCATTGAAAATTTCTCTTAGTTTCATAATCAGACCTTCATTCTCAACGCTTTCTTGATATCCACTTTGCAGCAGCTTCAGTGTGTAAGTATTATTACTAATCTCATCCTCACCAAATATTAGCGCTGCTTTAGCTCCATGTTTGTCTACCCTCTTCATTCTCTTACTCAAGCTGCCATTATAGTCTAAAGACACCGTAAAACCCAGATTTCTTAGCTCATAAGCCAGAGAAAATGCATGCTTTTCCGCTTGGCTACCGATCGGCACCAAAGCTAAAAAAGCATATGATTTGGGGTGATATTCAATCAGTTCAATTATCCTCTCAATGCCGGCTGCAAAGCCAACCGCATCTAGCGCTCTGTTGCAAATAAATGAGCAATCATATCTGCCGCCACCCAGAACCGTGGATTGTGCCCCTAAATCATCACTGATAAATTCAAATGCAGTATGCACGTAATAGTCCAAGCCTCTTACCAAATGAGGATTTATCTTATATTGGATTCCAAGATCCTGCAGGAGCGTCCGTACTTGCTCAAAAAAAGCCTGAGCCTGACTGGTATAAAAATCACCAATCTTAGGCACATTACTCAGAATCTGCCTATCTTTTTCATCCTTTGAGTCTAGAATCCGCAGCGGATTTTTGCTGAATCTCGCTCTGCTATTAGCCGATAAATCATCATAATAAGGACGCAGGTAATCAAGCAGAGCCTGACGATAATTCTGTCTGGTCTTTTGGTCTCCCAAAGAATTAATCTCCAGTCTCAACCTATCCAGCAGACCAATCTTGCGCAGGAAAGCTGCAGCTAAAGCAACAATTTCAGCATCTGCATAAGGCTCAGACAAGCCCAGAACCTCACAGTTAATCTGATGAAACTGCCTGTGACGGCCTCTTTGCGGCCTATCATATCTAAAGACAGGCCCAGAAGCAAAAAAACGCAAAGGCAAATCATTCCAAAGACCGGCATTATTGAGCATCCGAACAATAGAGGCGGTATATTCCGGCCTCAAGGTCAAGCTATTGCCGCTTTTATCCTCAAAGCTATACATCTCCTTCGAAACAACATCCGAGCTGCCGCCCAAGGCTCTGGCAAACAGCTCGGTATGCTCAAAAATTGGTGTATCAACTCGCTTGAATCCATGTAGCCTTGCAATATCAAATGCAGCACTCTGGACATGATGAAAAATCTCATGGTAATCAGGCAGCAGATCCTTAGTCCCACGGGGAGGTCTTTCTAACATAAGCTCAGGTCCGATAAAATCACAGAATAGACAAGCAAACAATATAGCTAGACAAATGCCTAGCTAAAGCATAGCATAATATTTTATCTAATATAGTTCTATGTCATGGATTACAATCAGAACACTCTACATCAAAGAAGTAAAACGTTTTATTAAAGTATATAATCAAACGATTCTGGCGCCAATAATCAATTCTCTATTATTTCTATTGGTATTTAACGTTGCACTTAAAAATAGGACCTCTATATCAGCAGAAATAAGCTATGCAGAATTTGTCGCAGCGGGCCTGATAATTATGGCCGCAACCCAGGGCTCCTATGCTAATACATCTTCAACCATCATCATGGCAAAAGTCCTTGGAACTATTGCGGATTATTTGATACCCCCTTTCAAAAACTGGGAATTAATCGCCATTAGCATCACAGCGGCCGTTACGCGGAGTTTTATTGTTGCAACTCTAACCGCAATATGCATGGGATTACTTACAGGGATAAAAATTTATAGCATAACCATAGTGCTAATATATATAACTTTAGCCTCGATCCTCACGGCGCTGCTTGGCATGATATCATCATTTTTATCAAACAGTTTTGATCAAGCTGCCGTTTTCAATAACTATGTAATCTCTCCGCTCACCTTCCTATCCGGAACTTTTTATTCAGTGCACGATCTGCCGGCTTTCTGGTATAAAATTAGCCAGGTCAATCCTTTCTTCTATTTCATAGACGGATTCCGATTCGGCTTAACAGGTCACCATGAGTCAAATTTATATATCGGGATCATATCACTGTGCACAGCCAACATGCTGCTGTGGGCCATAGCCCACATTATACTTACCTCCGGCTATAAAATTAAGACCTGAGAGTGTTAACAAAATACTAATATTCTATTTAGGTTTTAATTGATAGCTAAATATAGTATTATGGTATTAAGAATAACAAAAAGAGAAAAAAATGGCACCACCAAATCATCCACCTAAGACCAATGAGGTAAAAGGGCAACAAAGCAAAGTCGGAGGAGATTCTGAACCCGGAGAGCAGCCTGTCAAGCTGCCGTTTAGTGCAGAAGAATTGCAAAAAGCCAAGAAAACTCTAAAACACGTAGAAATCATAAAGCAGAAGGAGGAAAGGCCGAATCAAGATACCGAGCGAGCTGAAGGGTTTAGGCCTAAAATAGCACCAAAGCCAAGATACCTTAAACGCAATTCTCCTCCAGAGAAGCGCGGAGAACAGGTTCAGGAAAGTGACCCTTTTAATATTTTAGACATCAAGCCCACAGTTTTCAGATCAGTAGCATACTTAAGCCCAATCGTAGATTTGGAAGGAGCGCAGGCGAAATACACAAATAAAAGAAAAGAAAAGAACGACAGTGCCAAGTTGCTTAAAAAGAAAAAAGAAGAGCTGCGCGGTACAAGATGGTTTAAAATATTCAAGCGAATAAAGTTAAGCATAGAAATAAGGCAAAGAAAGAAAGAATATGAAGCAGCAAAAAACGCAAGTTCCTCAGCAGCTCGTGAACTCCAATGTGCCCTAGGAAATACAGCAGATGCGCAAGATTTTATTCCAATAAAATTGGATGAATTAGAAAAATTCTTAGAACAAGACAATGAAATCGCACAAGAAATCTCGAATTTTTGTGCGGAGCGCGATCTCAAGATAGAAACATTTGTACCAAATGAGCGTAGTATTCAAACAGCACATCAAAATATTAAATGCTTAGATATAAAAGCCATTTTATATCACGTATTATTAGAAGACACTGCTGCCACTACTGACAGCAAGAGGATGAGATGCATTAGAATAGTTGAAAAATGCATTGAGGAAATCGAAAAATGTCCAACATTTGATCGGGAAGAACACGAGCCTATATATTTTCAGAAAGAGGAAATAAAAAGACTAAGAGGAAATGTACTTAATCTTCAGGAGCTTAAAAGCCTCGTCGGAGATTTCAAACAATCTCTCGAAGAGAAAATGGAAAGAGAATTAAAGGAGGAGCACAAAAAAGACAAGGTGCAAGGCCAAGAAGACAGCAAAACGCCACCAAAAACTGAAAGCAGAAGCGCATCATTAGGCCGCTAGGCTTGAATAAAAACTAATTTGGAGGTCTCTTTTACCATTTTCTATAGAATATGCTAATAAAACATCACATAGCTTTGGTGGGTTTTATGGCTAGCGGAAAATCCACTATAGGCAAGATGCTAGCGGAAAAAATCAATGCTGATTTCTGTGACCTAGATGAGATAATCGCATCTGAGGAGAAAAAGAGTATTGAGAGAATTTTTGCTGTCAAGGGGGAGCACTATTTCCGCCTTGTTGAGTCAAAAGCACTCAAAAACCTGTTAAGCAAAAAACCTGCAGTCATGGCGTTAGGAGGAGGTGCATTCATAGCGCCTCAGGCAAGGCACTTACTATTCGGTCGAGCCACAACAATCTGGATCCAAGCAAATTTTAATATATTATATAAGAGATTAGATAGTACCAATAGACCCCTAGTGCCACGCAAAGGGAGATATAGCGCCCTGGGCAAGCTAAACAACAAAAGACAAAGCATATATAGAAAAGCAGATCTGCATGTCGCATCTCATCAGCTGAACGCTGAAGAAGTGGCAGATAAAGTTATCAAAGAGCTAAAAACCAGTCGATTTGTCCTTTCTGATTAAGACATAAAAAGCTCCATCGCCGCCATGTTTTCTGCTAGCAGGACCAAAATATAAAATATAGCTGCGCATTTTTTGGTTGTTCAACCAAAGTGGTATTTGCTCTCTAATTGTTCTGTTGCCATTTTCTGCGCCACTTTTGCCCTTGCCGCTTATCACCAAAACACAGCGCTTTCCGCCGTAAAAACTGGCACTGATAAACTCATTTAGCTTATTGTAAGCCTCATCCAGGGTGCAGCCATGCAGATCTAAAATATCACTGATTGCTCGCTTGCCCTGTCTGATTTTTTTGATCGAGCCCTTATCCGCAGAGATAATCTGTCCGGCAGACAAATCTGGTAGCTCTTTAAGCTGCGGTTTTCTAATATGGGTTTTCTTTTTCGTGACCACTAGTTCTGTGTCGGATTGAATATTCAGCTGTTTTCTTTTTTTGATAGGCCTTATAGGCCCAATAAAACTATCCCAGCAATCCTTGTCAGACACCAAATCCCATAAATACTAATGGTTTTTCTCGATATTTTATACTAGCATAAGCATAAACAAATTTTAAAAAGCCATGCAAAAAATAATATGGTGGGGCGCAGTTTCTGCTTTGCTTGCTGCATTTATATTCATAGTCAAGCCAATCCTCACTCCTTTTGTGCTGTCATTTGCTTTTGCATATTTCCTAAATCCGGCGGTCATGGCGCTAGAAAAACTGAAAATACGCAGAAGCATCGCGACATTATTCATCCTAGTCAGCTTTTTAGCGGTAATTATTCTTGCCATCTCTGCCCTGATACCCATCCTATTTGCAGAAGGCACAAAATTACTAAAATCTTTTAAAAATATAGATATAATCAACAATGAGATACTGGCAAAACTTTTAAGTGCAGTCGATAAGCTTCAGCTGAAAGATCTCAGGAGCATGGAAAAAAGCATGGGCAGTAGTTCTGAGCTGATAATAAGCGCTGCCAAAAATGGCTTGGCAATTATCTGGCATTCCGGCGTTACATTCGTCGGCATCATTTCCTTTATCCTGATTACGCCGGTAGTAACATTTTATGTATTAAGAGACTGGAAAAAAATCACCGCCAGTATACTCGGTCTAATTCCTAGAAAACAAATAGGGATAATCACTGAGCATCTCAGTAAAATCAACCACATACTTGCTGCTTATATCAGGGGACAGGTGAGCATTTGTTTGATATTAGGCGGTTTTTATGCCACTGCACTTACCATAGCGGGGCTGGAGCTGGCAATACTGACTGGCTCCATTATAGGCATATTAGCCTTCATACCTTATATCGGCGGTATAGCTGGCTTCCTAATGAGCCTTATTCTAGCACTGAAGCAATTCGACTCATGGATCCATATCGGCATTATCATATTCATCTTCACTAGCGGACAAATCTTTGAGAGCCTCTTTTTAACGCCCAAGCTGATAGGGAAAAAAGTAGACCTACACCCGGTTTGGGTGATATTCAGCATGCTTGTCGGGGGCGCAGTATATGGATTTCTTGGCGTATTAATCGCAGTGCCGACCGCAGCCACAATTGGGGTCATAATGCGCTCTATAATCCAGAAATATCGTCAAAGCCCAATCTACAGCGCCTAAAGGAAAATTAAGCCGGATCTGGGCAATATAAGTTTAATACTTTTTTATAGAAAATTTATAAATAACTTGTAACTTTAACAAGTTAATAATACAATAAATATTAGATTAACAATAATGAGAAAAAATGAAAAATCAAGAAAAGCTTAACAAAGAGATGAAAAATCCGCCATCTTCAGAATTACAGGAACCCTCCTCTTATGAATTAGGACCAGAAGCTTTGAAAGACCTCGAAGAGGCTTCTGAGGATTGCCCTAATTGGAGGAGTAAAAAAGATCCAGAAAGCAAGTTCGAAAAGGAATACAAATATTACAAGGCATACAAGGAGAGCGTTGAAGGTCTAAAGATGCACAATGACATACTTCTTTTTTTTGGAGAACGTCGCATCAAGACAATTAAATCTCCAGAAGCATTAGAAGGTGCTATTCAAGATGCAATTAACAATGCAGAGGCAAATAACATCAAAATACTTTTTGAGTGCAAAAATCCTTCTGGAACACTAACATGGGAAGCTGCAAAAAAGAAGGATGCAAAAGGGAATATATTTTCAAAATATGAAAATAGTATTAGAATATTTACCAATGATGTCGGATATATAAAGGAAATTAAACTTAATGGAGTGTTAGAAGATTGCAAAAAAGATGAAGATCCAAAGCGACAGTTCTTATGTCAGCTCCTTATAAGGGAAATATTGCAAAACCTTGAATCAAAGGATGAATATAAGACTTTGCAGAAACTAATGAATTTGAAGGAGCAGTATAACTCGGAGAATGGAGCACCAGTACATCTTGAGAGAGAAATAGTCTTATCCGGTCCATCACAAGCACTTTATGCAGGAAGCTTATCTAATGAACACAAAGGTATGTCCTGCAAAGGGCTCAAGGAAAAGTATATCACTCTTATTGATGATGATTTAGCAGAATCACTAGACGCGAAATATCAGGAAGAGAAGAGCAAAGAAGCACAAGGGGCCGAGAAGGTCTTCGATATTGATAAAGAGAAAGATGGATTTGTAATTGTTTAGCAAGCTATGGGTAGGTAGGGGTTAACACCCCTCTTGCCTCTGCGCAAAACAGCAAGTTGCCCGGATATCGCTCATAATAAGGAGATATAATCCAGAAATATCGTCAAGGCCCTATCCGCCTGATCTCTAGTGCCTAAGAACAAGTCATGAATTATATCTGAATAATTTAAGTTAGTAACTTGACTATATAATGGTATAATTGTTTATGTGATATATATAAAACTTCAATGATGAAATCACCAAAAGACATGAGCCTTGCTGAAATGAAGCAATATCTTACCAGCAAATATATAACAGCAGGAGAAAGGGAAAAATATTTACGGGAAGTAATTTCTCTTAATCTATCAATGTATTTAGATCCAATATACCCCCTCATAAATGATTACGCACCTAGAGGCCATATCTCATCATAGGCTAGCAAATTTGTGCGAGAAGATCTCATAGGCATGTTTTACAAGCAATGTAGACAGAAATTTTATCCTCTGCCCAAAGCCAGAACTGAAAAAAGTATGGCAGGAAAAGTTGGGGAGGAAGGCGAATACTTGTTCATTCACTTTGATGATGAAAGAATACGCATAAGCATTAAAGAAGAAGCCTTAAGGCAAATCCAGCGGTTCAGCTGCCAAGTTTGGAAAACAATAATTCCTTGTATGCTTTTGCAAGACATCCTCAACATCATCACAGCTCATGAAGAATATAAAAATATCACAAATTCCATAAAGAATTGTTGAGCTCTCTAAAAAGAATGAATGATGTTGATAGTGACGACAAGCAAGAGATTATAGATTATATAGTAAAGGGCCGTGTAATGATAAATGAAGATATTAAAATGGCATCTTGTAACCATGCACTCAAACGTTACTAGCTAGGTGATGAAGTCTATCAATATTTGCATGATATAAGGCTTCAAGCGTCCAAGATAAGGCATAACACTCTGCATCACCAACCTTCTAGTAAGTTGGAGGAGACAAGCGCCAATGATCAAGCTGAAAAATTAGAGGCAGATAATAGCTCTCCCTCTGATCCTTCTCTTCCTGATTTACAAAAGCCAAGATTACGTTAATTATAATTAATACATATCTCGCTTAATATCATAGCTATATTAAGCGAGATCTTAATATTTAAACAGCTATGGAACTACTCATAATAAATTAATCAATGTTATTATACTCATCAGTATAATTTCTAAATACAGTAGTGTTGTAGTCAAAAAATAACTTCGCGCTGCCAACGGGGCCGTTTCTCTGCTTGGCAACGATAATTTCAGACTGGTTGCGTATTTGTTCCATCCTAGCCTGCCATCTGTCATGCTGTTCAGTACCTTCAGGAGGCTGCTTTCTTCTTTCGTAATATTCCTCCCGATAAATGAACATCACCACATCCGCATCCTGCTCAATACTGCCTGACTCACGCAAATCAGCCAGCTGGGGCCTTTTATCGTCCCTCAGCTCAACTGCCCTGGAAAGCTGGGACAGCGCTACCACCGGAATGTTCATCTCTTTGGCAATAGCTTTCAAGCCTTGAGTTATCTCTGAGACCTCATTCACTCTATTATCTGCACTAGACCTAGCCACACCACGGACTAACTGCAGATAGTCCACAAACAATATTGCCATATCATGCTGCCTGCATAGCTTTCTCGCCCTAGTGCGCAGACTGGAAATAGATATAGCCGGCGTGTCATCAACGTAAAAATCAAGCTTATCCAATACCCGTCTAGCTTTCACTACCTGTCCAAACTCGTCTTCATGCAGCGTACCCATTCTGAGCTTATTAGAGTTGAAACCTGACTCCATCGCCAGCATTCTGGTAGCAATTTGCTCAGCAGACATCTCAAGAGAAAAAACACCAACTGACTTACCAGAATCAAGGTGCTTGCAGGCATTAACTGCTAGATTGATGGCAAATGCCGATTTGCCCATAGCCGGACGGCCTGCGACAATCAGCAAATCAGACTTCTGAAAACCGCCAAGCAACCTATTCAGATCAAAAAATCCAGTATCTATGCCAATCAGGTTACCTTTGTTGCTATAAGCCGTCTCAATGCTCTTGAGTGAAGCTGCAGTAAGATCAGCCAGGGAGGTAAAGGAGCGCTCACTGAAGCTTGAGGTGGCAAGATTAAAAATTTTTTGTTCTGCTGCCTCTATCCGGTCATTTATCGTGGACTCTTCTTCTCCTTTGCCGGCATTATTGTATATATCCTCACCAATCCTCATCAGCTCACGCCTCAGAGCTAGCTCATATATAAGGCGCGCTAACTGTTCCACATTAACAATGGTGGTGGCAGCTTCAGCCATTGCAGCGAGATAATCGTCGATATCCTGCGGATCTTTTTCGTCTTTAAGAGCAGACTTTAGAAGCATAGGGGTCGTGGCGAGACCACATTCATTATGCTGCGCTATTTTAGCAAAAATACGCTGATGTATGGGGTCATAAAAATGCTTGAAGTTTAGCTTGTCCTCTATCTTCTCATAAAAATCATTGTTCATCATCAAAGCGCCTAAAAGCGCTTGCTCTGCTTCAACATTATGGGGATACTGCATTGCTTCTATTAACAACAAAAAACAAAAATATTAGTAAAATTATCCTAACAGGCTTCTGATCCACTTCTTTGTTAGCATGTGAAAATTTATCTCACTCCCGTCAAAATCATTGCCTCCCACGCCATCAAGCACATTATCATTGCAGCTATCATGCTCCTCCTGCGGAATGATTCTAAACTCCTCTGCTCCCAAACTAGAGTCTATAAACACAGCAACAAAAACATTATATTTTTTTTCTAGGGCAAAAATATCCGAGCGCATATCATTCAACAGAAATACCGCCGCCTCCTGATTTGCAAATACATCAAATTTAGCAGCTTTTTTGAGCGCGATATTGCCCTCCAGCGCCTTGAACAAGGTACCTGTAACTGATTCCGTTGTGCGCAGAATACCGCTGCCTTCACACAGGCTGCAGGGCCTGGCACTAATCTCAAAAAAGCTGGGCCCCATGCGCTGCCTTGACATTACCAGCAAACCAAGGGAATCTATCCGGCCGAGCTGCGTTTTTGCCTTATCCAGCTGCACCGCATTTCTCAGGGCATCCTCCACTGCATAGCGATGTTTATATTCTCGCATGCCAATAAAATCAATCACTATCAGGCCAGATAAGCCCCTAAGGCAGATCTGCCTGGCAATTTCTTCTGCAGCCTCTAAATTAGTTTTAAGCGCGGTTTCCTCAACGTTCTGCTCTTTTGTCATGCGACCAGAATTAATATCTATGGCTATCAAAGCTTCTGTACGATTAATCACCAGATATCCACCAGACGCAAGCTCCGCCCTGTTAGAATACAAAGCTGTGATCTGCTCCTCAATCGCATATTGGGTAAATATCGGCACTTTACCATTATATCTTTTCACCTGTGAAATGGAATTTGGCACATATGATTTCACAAGATCCTTCGCCGTTTTGTGAGCTTCTTTGCCGCTTATCACCATCTTAGAGACGCTATCGTCAAATAGATCAAGCACTGTTCTTCTGATCAAGCTATTACCCTCGTATATCAAAGCAGAGGCAGTATTCGTTTCTAATTTTATTCTTTTTTCTGCTTTTATTTTAACTTCTTGCCATAGATTCATCAGATGATCATAATCTCTTTTAACTTCGACTGCGCTTCTTTTTAAGCCCGCGCTCCTGATGATAGCGCTCATGCCATCAGGAACACCCAAGCCATCCAGCACTGCTCTTAGAGCTCGTCTGCTTGCAGAGTTAGAAATTCTTCTGGATATGCCGCTTTGGTGTTCTGTGTTCGGCAGCAGCACACAACACCTGCCTACTAAAGATATATAGGTAGAGAATGTAACGCCCTTGTTGCCTCGCTGATCCTTTACAACCTGTACTATTACAGCCTGATCGCGTTTTATAAAATCTTGGATTCTTTCATGTATAGCACTCTTCTCATAGCTATAACCTCTCTCATCTTCATTATTCCAAGCAGTAGAATGCTCTGAATCCGCAGCTCTTCTCTCACCGCAGCTCTTCTCCAGAAATCTCTGACTATCAGCGTCAGACATCTGAAAGTAATCAACATGTATCTCTGAAAACGGCAGGAAACCTTGCTTCTCGGCGCCATAATCAACAAAGGCAGCTTGCAGAGAAGGCTCAATCCTAGTGATGTGACCCAGATAAATATTGCCTTTGAGCTGCAATTGTGACTGACTCTCATAATCAAAAGTGGTGATTTTACCATCCATTACAATCGCCACTCTTATTTCACTTAAACGGGTCGCATCTACTAATATTTTTTTACTCATATTCGCATTCATCACTATCAGGGAATGCATGCACACAAAACATAAAGCCTCACCAAAATTTATAAACAAATTTTATCAGCACAATATTAGTAGAATATTGCGGATAAATCAAAAATACATTGATCCTCTTAAAAGATTTTAAGAAAATAACTTTACAAGATAGCCCAATCGAACATAACATAAAAAATAATCAACATTGCACACAAATGCTCAATATAAATATATTAACTGGGCTTATAAGCATGGCTATAGAGGCATATAATATTGCACTATATCCCTTCCTGGCGCCGCACCTGGCAGGTTTACTGTTCATCAACAAGTCAAATATTGCTGCTTATGGACTGCTTTTTCTGGGCTCATTCCTTGCTGCTCCAGCCAGCGCAATATATTATGGCAGCCTGGGGGACACAAAAGGCAGGAGAAGGTCCTGCATAATTGCCTGCATAGGCCTCGCCGCTACAACCGCAGCAATGGGGCTAGTACCGATCTTTAAGTTTTCCTGGCTGATATTTTTATTCCTAATTGGCCTGCAAAAATTTTTTTCTATGGGCGAATACTACATCTCGGCAGTATTTTCCATAGAACACGGCAAAAAAAAAGGATCTATAAGTGGGCTTGGTTGTCTATTTTCAGTGCTAGGGATAATGCTGAGCAAAATATTAGCAGAATCAGCGATCTCATGGCGGATTTTATTTCTAACAGGCGCCATAGGCAGCCTAATCAGCTATATCTTCAAATATTATTGCCAAGAAACCCCGACCTTCCTGAGAACAGAAAGGGACGTTGCTCTAGGGGCATTTATTCGAAGAGAATTCTGCAGAATCACAAAAACAGTGCTGGTTATCAGTTTTTTTGGCACTATCTATGCATTTCTTTTTTTCTTCCTGCCGCTTGTCACTACAGGTAATATTGCAGGTACCCTCCTTTCTCTAGCACTATATGGAGTGATGTTGTTTATATCTGGTGTATTAGCAGACAAAATATCAATAGAAAAAACCATGACCTTAGGGTTGCTTTGCATAATTTTATTTATATTCCCTATCATGGTGCTGGCAAAATCCCAGCCAATACCCGCAATGATCATCATCACCATATTTGCTTGTATTTTTATCGGGCCGCTCAACGCATGGATGACAAAACAATTCACACCGGAAATAAGATGCAGAGGAGTGATGATCAGCTCTGCGATTAAAAAATTATTATCCTCGCACATCACCACACCGCTGTGCCTGATAATCTATGAAAACAGCAACTCACTAGTGCTATGTGGTCTATATCCATTCCTGATGGCAATACTAGCACTGGCTGCGATGTATTCTGCTAAGATATTCAAATTAATCATGAATCAACAATACAAATGCCTTTAGTAGATGATTTATGGTGATGCAAATTTCGGGTCTTGCCTAGAAATAGCAGGATCCAACGCACTATCATCTATTGTTGTTGTCTCTTTCTTATCTTGCTCTTTTTGCCTCTCTTGATATTCAAGTATATAATCAAGCTTTTGTCTTAAATCATCAAATTTGTTTTCTTTTATCTGACGCTTAGAATATTCAGTTAATTCTAGCTGCTTTGTTCCAAAACACAGAGGTGGAAGTAGGCCTATAGGTGTACGTTTCATTTCGTTATTACAAAGAGGCATCATCTCCTCTGCAACAAAATTAGCATCCCGCATTCTTTCTAACAAGAGCATAGCCAGCAATTTATGCAACCCTTTATTATAATATGGCTCTAGGATTTTTCCTTCTGCATCATTGTGAGTTGCTTTAAACAAGAGATCTTTTTGTGCCTTATCCAGAAGCTTTCCCTTCCTAGCTATATCTTCCGAATCTTTAAGAACTTTATCAAGGTCAGGAACTTCTCTGTAAAGTTCTTTAAGATTTCGTAAATTAACTTGTTTAGATTCTAAGTCTTCTCCATTAAAAAGATACAATATACTTTGCCTAGGGTCTCTCTCATTGCCATGATACAACTCTACATTACCATTAATATAACTCTCCATAATATCTAATAATACACTGAACAACGACCAACATTCCATATCAGCAGATTCACGCCTCTCTACAAATGAAACTTCAAGTAAGAATAAGTTTTGTAGGCCATAGATTTTGCATTCTCCGATGTCTAGAGTATTAGAAATGAATTGAGCAATATCTTCTAATCCTTCTGCGAGGATTACCTTATTACAAATGCCTTGAGTCATGCATGATGGTCGCTTTCTTTTACTCGGTATTCTTCTGTCTTTTCTTTCTTCGAAGTTTAGATCCTTATAAATGAATTCAATAATATTTTGTACTTTAAGGTATTCTTCTTTTCCGAGGATTGCCCTCCTACCAATGAATTTATCTAAATGCTGTGTTAAGTCCGAGAATTCCAGAAATGTATTACTAACATACCTGTTATTGGGAATTGGCTCCCTCATCATTGTTTTTGGATTACGATTTTCGCAGTATGATTCATTTTTAACTCTAAATCTTCATCAAGCAAGGAGCTCATTTCATCATATAATGAAGTGATTTGCTGAATTAATTCCACAATGATGGCTGAGTTATCGTCAGGACTCTTCTGAGACCGCTGGATCAATGCATAGCATTTTTCCACCAAATCCTCAAAAGTCCCGTGAATCTCGTGATGTTCTATCTCTAATGGTATAGTGTATTATATAATGGTTACTACTTTAATAATATCTTACAAATATCAAAAATTCCTAAACCATTTTAGGCCTAAGATATGAATAAGTTAATAGTCTAATAATGAACAATACACTTCCAAAATGCTATACCTAGTTCCAGATATATAAATTTAAGACAATTCTGCTTTTATTTTCTTTTTTATCTTATCTCTCAGCTTTGCTGCCTTTTCAAAATTCAGTGCATCTGCTGCTGCAATCATCTGCTGCCTCAAGCTCTCTATGCTCGTCTCTTCCTCCGCTTCTTCTACCTCAGTAAAGGCATCAGAAATAGGCTTAAATATAGTCACAGGTAGGATATTATGTCGCTGATTGTGGGCGATTTGTTTCTCTCTCCTCCTTGCAGTCTCCGCCAAGGCATTCTTCAAAGATCCGGTCATCGCATCTGCATATAAAATTACCCTACCTTCCACATTACGTGCCGCTCTACCAATAGTCTGGATCAGGGAAATCTCAGAACGCAAAAAACCTTCCTTGTCTGCATCCAGAATCGCCACCAGGCCGCACTCCGGGATGTCCAGACCCTCTCTCAGCAAATTCACCCCCACCAAAACGTCATAAGTGCCGCGGCGCAAATCATTGATGATTTCCACCCGCTCCAGGGTCTTGATATCAGAATGCAAATAAACCGCCTTGATATCTGCCTCCTGCATATATTCGGTCAGGTTTTCTGCCATCCGCTTAGTCAGCGTGGTCACTAGGACTCTCCTGTCTTTTTGCTGTTCCGCTTTGCATTGCTTCAGCAGATCTTCAACCTGCGTCTGGGCAGGCCTGACTAGACACTCAGGATCAACTATGCCAGTTGGCCTGATCACCTGCTCAACAAACTCTTCACCAGTTGCTGCGAGCTCATATTTACCAGGAGTAGCGGAAACAAAAATAGTTTGGGGACGCATCCCCTCCCACTCAGAAAATTTGAGCGGACGATTATCCAGAGCAGAAGGCAGGCGAAAACCATGCTCCACCAATATATTTTTTCTTGCCTGATCTCCATTATACATGCCGTTTACCTGCGGTACCGTAACGTGAGATTCGTCGATAAAAAGCAATGCATCCTTTGGCAAATATTCAAATAAGGTCGGTGGTGGCTGACCGGCACCTCTGCCTGAGAGATAACGAGAATAATTCTCAATGCCTTTGCAAGAGCCGGTTTCATGGATCATTTCCAGGTCAAAAGTCACGCGCTGCTCTATGCGCTGCTGCTCAATTAATTTATTCTGCTGAGAAAAATATTCCGTGCGTGCTTTTAGCTCCTGCTTAACTAGCTCGACCGCCTGGTTCAGAGTAGGACGGGGAGTAACGTAGTGGCTATTAGCAAACACGGTAATTTCCTCCAGATCGAGCAGCTTCTGGCCAGTGAGCGCATCAAATTCATGAATAGACTCCAGATTATCATCAAAAAAAGACAGCCTCCAGGCGACATTTTCATAATGAGAAGGAAATATATCCAAAATATCTCCTCTAATCCTAAATTGGCCGCGCTCGAAATCACCATCCTTATGCTTATATTGCAGCTCAGTCAGTCTCTTAGAAAGCTTGGTAATGTCAATTTGCATGCCGCGTCTCAAGGATATGGTCATCTGCAGATATAGCTCAGGCGCACCCAGGCCATATATGCAAGAAACGCTCGAAATCACCACCACATCTCTTCTCTCAAGCAGAGCACGAGTTGCAGAATGACGCAGCAGATCTATGTTTTTATTAACCAGCGCATCCTTATCAATAAAAGTATCGGTCCGCGGTATATAGGCCTCTGGCTGGTAGTAATCATAATAAGAAACAAAGTATTCCACCGCATTTTCAGGAAAAAATGATTTCATTTCCATATAAAGCTGTGCAGCCAGAGTTTTGTTATGCGCCATGATTAGGGTTGGCCTTGAAAAAGCAGCAATGACATGTGCCATGGTAAAGGTCTTGCCAGATCCGGTGACTCCAAGCAGCACCTGGTCTTTTTTATTGCCTTGCACTCCTGCTATCAACTTTTTTATTGCCCGCGGCTGATCACCAGCAGGCTCAAAAGCTACTTTTAATTTGAAAATACTCATATCAAAGATATTATGCCACAATGAAGGAAAAATAATAAGTTGCACATCAGGCATAAAAGGGGCAATAATTTATGTTCAGAATGCTTTAAAATCTAGCTTACTATCTAATTATATCGACTAGATAAATTAATCCTGATCATTATAGTTAATAAATAAATTCTATACCAGAAATACCTAGCCCCGGATTTGCTGCAACTCGGCCAGACTCATATTAATCACAAAAGGGATTCTCGAGACAGATTCTGTGGCAATAACGCTGAGTTCTGCCTAGAAATCTGATAACATACCATCAAAAACTATCAAGCTCATCAAAATGCCAGCTTCCACCAGCAGAATTCAGGTTGTGCAAAACGTCATGATAGAAGCAACCACAGGCAAAATAAGAGGATATCTGAGTAGAGCAAATATTGCTATTCTTCTGAAAATTTAGATGGTTCAAGGCCAATCTTCAAGGCAGGATTTGCAATCAGTATATTAGTCTGTAAAGATGCATATTTTCCAGCAATACCTTATTAACAGAAAAAGAACCGGCGCTTATCCTTCAAGAATGAGCTGCATATAAACTTCAAGTCATCATGCTTTCTTTGGCCGAGACAGCTGAGTTTTGATCCGGAGTGTTATCACAGTATATTTTCGATGATATTTTGACCTACAGGCCGACGCATACTGACTAAGACCTAAAAAGGAGGGAAATTTATTGCTAGCTTTTCTCAAGGATATATCATAGTTCCTCGCAACAGATCTAACAGATCCATCAAGAGCACATAGATTAGGTCTTTGCCAAAACGCACGAAAAGCCTGCAATACTTAGCATCAGCCAACAATAATCTGTTGCTCAGAAATGACATAGCAGTGTAACAAGCAACATTTATGACCATCCCGCAGTACGCAGCAAAAGCACTATAACACGGCTATATAACTGTAAAGACACAAAAACCTGCTAGAAAATCCCAGAGAAGAACAAAGCTGGCTTATAAGAAAAAATTATTATTTATTGCCCGAAGCCACAAAAACCGGGAGAAAAAATTAACCTCCGATCTCACAAAAAAATGTCAATTCAGCCTCCGCATAAACCCAAATAATGTAGGTACGCCTTATTTATCATCCTTATTTATAATATAATTAAAGAAGATCATGGCAGCATAGACATGCCTAGGCAGATATTATTGACATGGTAACGAAGGCAGGTTGGTGTATATTCTTATCACTAAAGAGACCGAAATCTGCCACAGTGCTTGGATTCTGAAAAATAACGACAATATCAGAGAATAGAATTAAGCAAGCCTAGGGTTGGAAAATAAGGGTTTGGAAGGCTTAATTTTTAGCTAAATAAGCAATAGCAATCAGATAAAAGAAGGTACGGGCTGTGGATTACACCCAACCCTGAAAAAATACCACCAGGAAATAACAGCCGGATATGACAATATAGCACCATGATTTCATGTAATTTGGGATATTTGCTAACGAAATGATATCGATCTTTGCCGATTATCTTTGCTTTAATAAGCAGGCAGCAAAAAACTCAGATTAAAGCAAGCTCCAATACCCTGCAATGGAATTCAGGGCTCTGCAGTGCCAATCAGAGAAGGATTGATAATTAGGCATTATCGATTCCTGAAAAGGATTAAGCAAAACAAAGTTAGGACCAATACCCGAGCAAACTGGCAATCTATTGAACAATTTATCCTAAACGGCAAAGGCTACAAATGCAAATCTATTATCTATAGCGCAGAGCAATTCCCAGAGAGCTGAAATACTAGAAGCAAAGCTGGATAAAGAGCAAGCAAAGTAACATTAAGATGCTAGGAATATTCCCTGAGTTGCTGCAAGATTTATAAGGATTTATAACACAAAACATTTATCTTGCGGTACTTGTAAAAATCTCAAAATCAGCAAAGAAAAAACTAATCTCAAAATCAGCATTTTCCTCGCTATCAGAACCATGCACGGTGTTTTCTTCGATACTTAGACCGAATTCCGCCCTTATTGTCCCTTGTGCAGCATCTTTAGGGTCAGTTGCACCCATAATCTTACGATATTCATAAATAGCATTGTCGCCTGCAAGCACCTGAACAACAACTGGCCCAGAAATCATATATTGCACCAGGCTCTCAAAAAAATTTCGATCTTTATGCACATAATAAAAATCTCTCGCTTGGTTTGCGCTCAAATGCAACATTTTTTGAGCAACCACCTTCAGCTTCGCCTGCTCGATTTTGGCAATAACCTGTCCCAAAATATTGCGCTTGACCGCATCTGGCTTTAATATTGACAAAGTTTTCTGCATATTATTCTCCACTTAAATTAGCAAATTTCATAAAATAAAGAGGCTCTACCTTGGCTGCTAAGCCAAGCCTAATCTTGTGGTAAGCCATCATTCCGGCAAATACTGCCAGGGGCCTATCAGGACAAACAACGGCAAAGTCATGTGCAAAATCCTTGCAATCCCCGCCCACCAAGCAATTCTTAGGCATGAGGGACGGTAACTCGGCTGCACTGCACAAAGCAGGGCCACGCATGGAATTCAATTTATGATCAAAAATCTGCCCACATAGCTGATCGCGATGAGCCTTGAGTATAACCAATATAGGCAGATTATCTTTGTTGGCAAGACTTACATAAAATGCATGTGCCTCAAAATTCGTAATCCCCAATACTCGCTTTTTAGTGACCAATCTCATACCTAAAACAGCAGCCATGCCGACACGTATGCCCGTAAAGCTACCAGGTCCGGTCACAACTGCATATGCATCTATATTGCTATGACTATAGCCAGTTTTTCTAAACAATTCATTTAGTAGAGAGAACAAACAATCAGAATGCTTAGAGTGATCATTCTGGTATCCAATGCAATCAGCAGGGCTGACAAGCGCAACAGAAGAGCCCTCACCAGTGGCATCAACAGAGAGTATATTCATGCGTAGCGCCTATTGCTCTCCTGCACAGGCACCGACTCCATACTGGGCTCAGCTGCTGCCTCGCCCACCTTATGGTCAGCAGACTTTTCTTTATCAGATCCAAGATTATGCGGGATACCAGATTCATAAACTTGCTTTGATCTGCTCTTGGGCCTGGCGAAATATTCAATAACTAGATAAACCACTAAAACTGGGGCAAGAGCTGCCCCAACCAAGAAAAATAAGAAGAGCTGGATAAATTCCCATGCTCCCTTGCCGCTGGAACGCTTAGGCACCAACACGCGACCAGGCGGCAGCACCGCAGTACCTTCTTGCACACCTAGGGCCTGTTTGTCTGCGCCCCTTGCATCATTATCCTCAGCATTCGTATTACCGCTGCTTCCATTAACTTCATTTGGAGCAATTTCACCTGATGACTCCTCGGTGCTTGGCTGGGGCCCATTTGCAACTAACTCACAACCTGAATCATCTAGCTGATCATCTGACTCATAGCCTGTCTCAAAGCAATTTATATCACCTATATTTTTCGTAGTCTTCGTAGTCTTCGTGCCTTTAGAAGCACGAGATAAGAACTGGGGCTTTTGTTGTGATTGAGTAGAGGTAGGATGGGCAGAATTCCTGGAAGGTCTCTGTTTGCTTGTTTTGCCTTCCACATCTTCAGCTTCAGTTAGCAAACTAACTCTGCTTTCATCCTGCTTATCTCCACCAAAAATCTTTACTCCTTTGGTGCGCTCCACCAAATTAGACAGCTTACCAGATATCTTTTGCCACCAGCGTTTTAAAAAACCGGGTTTCTCAGCGCCTGCATCGTCTGTGCTGACAGAATTTAGGTGGGCTTTACAAATTTTATATCTTTCAAGAAGTGCAGCATAAAGCTTATCAATACGCTCAGCAGGGCAACCTGGTGCTTTTAGCAGAAATGCCTTAGGAGAACCCGTATTACTCGAACTGCTGGTCTCATAAATCAAATCACCAAGAAAACTCTCACATTCTTTTACTGTCTCTTTAGCAAGCTTAGAAAGGAGAAAAGCTAAGCAATTGGAATGGGGTCTAAGACGCCATCTGATAATTAGTCGAAATGGATCTCGTCCGGTAATGTCAGCTAGATAACGATTAAGCTCTTGATCACAAACAATTTTAGCAAATGACTCAGCAGCTTCCTCTCCAGAGAAAAACTGGCTGTGTAATAGCTGACAACGGATCAGCTCATCATGAACATGATAAATGCATTCATAATAATAAAGTGTATCAGCTTCGCCACTTAACCATTTTTCTCTGAGAGAAGCCAAGCTGGGCAACTTCAGAAGCCCTAAATTCTTAACATTCTCATCAAATTCCTTGAATTCATTTCTGAGTGAATCCTCGTCTTTGTGGCCGTCTTTATAAGTTTCCAACAAGCCATGTAATTCAGCAAACAATATTTCCTGCAAATAAAATGTCTTGATATCCTCTTGAGATATCCGGTTAATATCATTAATAAAATTCTCTAAATCTTTTTGGGAATTAAAATCACAAGCAAAACCCCTATTATCACTTTGCAGGTTGGCATGACTATTATATTTAGCTATACACCTAAGAAGTGTGCGAATCATTTCGGTATCTAAACTGTCACTGAAGAGAAAACCAAAGCCTGAATAATCATTTTTCTCTGCGTGCTCTTTAAGGCACTCTTTGATATGCTCTACTTCTTTGAGCAATATCTGCAATTTCTTCTTTATATCTGAATCGTCCATAATCTTTCTCTCATCTATATGTAAAGATATAAAATGTTATTGATTATAAGTCCAAAATATTATAAAAGGCAAGAGAAAAATTAAATAAGATTTTGACTTTTTTAAAATAAAGATTGTTTTATTGCAATAAAATAATTAGCGCTGTATATTACAAATTGTTTATTTCCCGCTGTGTAAGTTAACACGTATAGGCGGATGTGGCGGAATTGGTAGACGCGCTAGGTTTAGGTCCTAGTGAGGCGACTCTTGGGGGTTCGAGTCCCTTCATCCGCACCAAAAATGGTATGTTATGAGCACAAATTTTGAAGAGATCACCAGCCAAGGGCTAAAACGCGAATATAAAATCGTAGTAGCATCCGAGGTGATAAAAAAGGAGGTTGACGAGAACCTGAACAAGGCGCTTAAATCCTTCAATCCGCCTGGATTCCGCTCAGGTAAAGCACCGATTAGCCTGATAGAAAAAATGGATAAAAATAGCATTGTGGCCATTAGAGAGAAAGTGGTGGAGAAGGCGGTGAGAGATGGCTTTAAAAAACTGGTTGATGAATCTAACTTAGAGCCGGTAGATGCACCAAAAATAGAGCTAAGCCCCGCTTACAAAAACCTGGAAAAAGACCTGCCAAAGGAAGATCTGGAGTTCACTGCCAAATTCGAAGTAATGCCCAATATTGATGACTATAATTGGTCAGATTTAACCATGGAGGATTTTATCTCAGATATTTCTGATGAGGAAATCAAAGAAAAAATAGCAGAGGTAATGCAGAACCATAAAAATTTTGTTAGAAAAAAAGATAAAATCTCAGCAATGGGAGATATGCTCAAAATTAATTTTGAAGGGAGAATCAAAAATAAATTGGTTCCCGGCTGCAAGGGAGAAAATGTTTCGGTGGAGCTCCTGCCCGGTAAGTTGCTACCAGAATTCGAGGAAAAACTAATTGGCAGAAAAGAAGGAGATAAGCTAACCTTTGGCGTGATACTTCCGCCAAGCCATCCTACTCTGGCAGGCAAAAGCACCGATTTCGCAGTAGAAATAATCGAAATATATGAAGATGAAAAAATATCAGATACCGATTCCTTCTGTAAAAAGCTAGGATATAAAAATGAAGATGAGCTCAAAAAACGCATAGAAGGGGATCTGCAAAGAGAATGCAAGCAAATTTCTAGAACGCTAAAGGAAAAACGTATCATAAAAACAATAGAAGAGAATTTTAACTTCGAGTTGCCGGCTGTCTTCTTAAAAAATGAATCTTTAGAAGAAAATCAGGAGCAGGATGAGAAGAATAAGAACAAAATCAGATTGTCAATGGTTTTGGATAAAATCAGCAGAGATAACGGAATAACCGTCACGGCAGAAGATCTAAAAGTTTTCATCGCTGGGCAAGCCATAAGCAGCGGCAGCGACATCAAGCAGCTTGCTAATTTTTACAAGAAAAATCCTAACTCTGTAGCGGAAACAAAAAATTTATTACTGGAAAGAAAAATATTTGACTTTATAATGAGCAAAGTCAAAAAAATGGAAAAGAAAATAAGCTACAAAGAGCTAAAGGCAATGCTTAACACAGAAATTTAAATTCATATAAAAAGGAATCTCTAATGAGTCTAGTACCGATAGTAATTGAGCAAACTAACAAAGGAGAGCGCTCCTACGACATATATTCTCGCCTCCTAAAGGACAGAATAGTTCTGCTTGTTGGGCCAATTGAAGATCATATGGCCAGCTTAATTGTGGCACAGCTACTATACCTGGAATCAGAAGATTGCGAAAAAGACATACATATGTATATAAATTCTCCTGGTGGGGTTATAACATCTGGTCTCTCGATATATGATACTATGCAGTACATAAAACCCAAAGTATCTACTCTCTGCATAGGCCAAGCAGCATCTATGGGGTCGCTGCTGCTTGCTGGGGGGGCACCTGGCAAAAGAGGGGCCCTGCCTAACGCACGCATAATGATCCACCAACCTCACGGAGGGGCACAAGGGCAGGCGAGTGACATTGAGATACAGGCTCAGGAAATTATATATCAGAAGCGCAAATTAAGCGAAATATATGCAAAACACACAGGTAAATCAGTAAAATCTATCGAAAAGGATATAGATCGTGATAATTTTATGAGACCGGCAGATGCAAAAGATTACGGCTTAATTGATAAAGTAATAGAAGTAAGACACACAGATAGCAAAGCAAAATAATCAGGAATAATGAGTAAATCCAAAAATCCAGGGACAGAAAAAATGCTTAATTGCTCATTTTGCGGCAAAAATCAAAATGAAGTAATTAGGCTAGTCGCGGGCCCTACCGTGTTTATATGCAATGAGTGTATTGAATTCTGTTATGACATAATCAAAGAGGATAATAGAAAGCAAAGCGACGACAAAGACATAATCGTTCCTAAGCCTAAAGCAATAACTGAAGCACTGAACGAATATATAATTGGCCAGGAAAAAGCAAAACGCATACTGTCTGTTGCTGTTTATAATCATTACAAGCGCATACTGAATAAACACAATGCAGATGGGGTTGAGCTATTCAAGTCCAATATATTGCTTATCGGGCCCACTGGCTGCGGAAAAACCTTATTTGCCCAGACACTCGCAAAGATACTGAATGTTCCATTTGCCATTGCTGATGCCACCTCCTTAACTGAGGCGGGATATGTGGGAGAAGATGTAGAAAATGTAATATTAAGACTACTGCAAGCAGCAGACAATAAAGTTGAAGCTGCGCAAAAAGGTATAATATATATAGATGAAATAGATAAAATTGCCCGCAAATCAGAAAGTCCTTCTATTACGCGCGATGTCTCGGGAGAGGGTGTGCAACAGGCTCTGCTTAAGCTCATTGAAGGCACAGTTGCCATGGTACCTCAGCAAAGTGGACGTAAATATCCGCAGCAAGACTTCATTCAAGTCGACACGACTGACATATTGTTCATATGCAGTGGCGCTTTTTCTGGGCTAGAAGAAATTATATCCGCCAGAATACGAGGCAGGACCATTGGTTTCGGCGCAAATGTAGAGAAAAATCAGCGTTTGCAAAACGACAATATTCGGCAATATATCCAGCCAGAAGACCTGGTAAAATATGGCTTAATCCCGGAATTCGTTGGCAGACTGCCAGTAATATCAATTTTGGATAGCCTTGATAAGGCAAGCCTGATAAGCATCTTAACAGAGCCAAAAAACGCTCTCATTAAACAATATCAATTCCTATTCAAAATAGATGGCACAGAATTAAAATTTTTAGATCAGGCGCTTGATTTAATCGCTGAGGAGGCCCTAAAAAGAGGAACCGGCGCACGCGCCTTAAGATCCATGATGGAGGATATATTACTGGATTTCATGTTTGATATACCCAGTCATTGCAATCCAATCGCAATAACAGGAAAAATTGTAAAAGATAAGATCAGCAAAAAAATCAAAAAACTAGCAAATACCTAGCAAATACTGCTTTTGCTGTTCCGAATTATACCTTATATACACAAGGTTTGCTCTTTAATCTTGAAAACAGACTATTTCATCGATAAATATAATAATAACTCCTTATAACCAATCAAAGAACCTGCATGAAGGATATTTCACATACACAATCTTACCCAGCATTGCCACTAAGAGACATGGTTGCCTTTCCAGGCATGGTTGTACCTCTATTTATATGTAGGGAGAAATCGATCAATGCACTCGAGGCAGCAACGAAAAATGACAATAAAATACTATTAGTGGCACAAAAAGATCCTGCAATAGAAAGCTATCCTGCTGCTCAAGATTTGTATGAAGTAGGGTCATTAGCAACTATACTCTCTTTGCTGAAGCTGCCTGATGGCACTGCAAAAGCTCTGCTTGAAGGCACCAACAGAGCTAAAATCATTAACTATACTGAGGGCGAGGACTATCACAGCGCCTTCATTGAAGTAATAGAAGAAAACACAGAAGATTCGGAGGATTTAGAGAAATTAAAAAAATCAGTAGCAGAAAAATTTAGTAGCTGCGCGAAACTTAACAACAGAATATCGGCAGAAGTGCTAAGCGCAGTAATGCAAATAGAACATCCAGGGAAGCTATCTGATACGATCGCGCTGCATCTTGCACTAAAAAATAGTGAAAAACAAAAGATACTAGGGACCTTTGATATAGCGGAAAGGCTAGAAAATATTTATGAATTAATGAAATCAGAAATTAATGCGCTAGATACCGAAAAACACATACGCAATCGCGTTAAGCTGCAAATGGAAAAAACGCAAAAAGAATATTATCTAAATGAGCAGCTAAAAGCAATCCAAAGGGAGCTGGGCGAGAGCGATAATGGAGCCTCAAGCGAGATCCAGGAAATAGAGCAAAAAATCAATGCAAAGCCTTTGTCAGCCGAAGCAAAGGAAAAAGCTCTAGCTGAGCTCAAAAAGCTGCAGGCTATGAGCCCCATGTCAGCCGAAGCAACGGTTGTGCGTAACTATCTAGATTGGATCCTATCGATCCCCTGGGAAGAAAAAACACCTATTAGAAAGAATCTTGGCACTGCTCAAAAAATTTTAGATAAGGGCCACTATGGCATGAAAAAAGCCAAGGAACGCATAATAGAATATCTGGCTGTGCAACAAAAATCCAAAAAAATCAAGGGTTCTATTTTATGCCTGGTAGGACCCCCGGGAGTCGGCAAGACCTCGCTGGCTAAGTCTATGGCAGCTGCTACGGGCAGAAAATTCGTCCGTATGTCGCTAGGCGGTGTCAAAGATGAATCTGAAATCAGAGGACATAGAAGAACCTACATAGGGTCAATGCCGGGGAAAATCATCCAATGCATGAAAAAAGCCAAGTCCATAAATCCGCTGTTCCTGCTGGATGAAATCGACAAGATGGGCGCGGATTTCAGGGGAGATCCAGCGGCTGCGCTGCTTGAGGTGCTAGACCCCGAGCATAATAAACACTTTGTAGATCATCATCTTGAGGTTGAATATGATTTGTCGCATATCATGTTTGTTGCCACTGCGAATACTATAGTTGGCTTAGCCAGACCTTTGCTAGACCGCATGGAAATAATCAATATATCCGGCTATACAGAAGATGAAAAAATAAAAATCGCTAATTTGCATTTAATAGATAAACAAAAGAAACTCCACGGACTCAAAAAAAAGGAATGGGAAATATCAGGAAGTGCGATACGTTCGTTAATACGTCTCTATACTCGTGAGAGCGGGGTTAGGGGCCTAGAAAGAGAGCTGGCAAATTTAACCAGAAAAGCAACAAAAGAAATTCTCACATCTAAAAAAACAGAATCAATAAAGGTCACAACAAAAAATTTGGGCAAATATTCAGGCTTACCTAAATTTTCATATGGCACTGCAGAAAAAAAAGATCTGGTCGGGGTAGTTTCAGGGCTTGCATATACAGAAGCAGGAGGTGACTTACTATATATAGAGGCAGTATCAATCCCTGGAGAAAGGGGAATAAAATATACGGGCAAACTAGGCGAGGTGATGCAAGAATCAGTGAAGGCAGCATATAGCTATGCCTGCTCCAGATGCTTTGATTTTGGCTTTACGACTGAAGATTTTCAAAATAAAGAGATACATGTGCATGTGCCAGAAGGGGCAACTCCTAAGGATGGACCGTCAGCAGGCGTTGCAATGTGCGTTACTATAGTTTCAGTGCTTAATTCTATACCAATTCGTTGTTCGGTGGCGATGACAGGCGAAATTACTCTGCGTGGGCGGATTTTGGCAATAGGGGGCTTGAAAGAAAAATTGCTGGCTGCATTGAGAGGAGGAATAGAAACAGTGCTGATCCCTAAAGAAAATGAGAAGGATCTGTCTGAGATGCCACAAAATATCATAAAGGCTTTGAAGATTATCCCAGTTTCGAATGTGGATGATGCCCTAAAGCTCGCTCTACAAAAAGCATCAAAACCTCTAGCAAAAAGAAATGTCAGCTCTAAGACACCAAAAGAAGAATAAAATATTTACCCTGTGTTATAAAAGACACAATTAGAAATATACACTTCGATATCTCAATAACTAGTTAATTTACCTTGATTTTATATCTAGAGTATGCTTACTTGATTTAGGCTATGTCTTTGAGGTAATAATGAACAAAAGTGAGCTAATTAACGCAATAGCAGCACGCTCTGGGGTATCTAGGAAAATTGTTGAGCAAGTTTTTTCCGCACTTATAGAAGTAATAAAGGATACTCTCAGAAGAGGAGAGAAGATACGTCTGGTTGGAATACTGTTGATAGAGGTAGTGCAAAGAGCAGCAAAAAAAGGGCGCAACCCAAGAACAGGAGTAGAAATAAATATCCCTGCTACAAAACAAATAAGGTTTAAGTCAGGGAAACAGCTGAAAGATGCAGTAAATCAATAGCAAGATTTATGCAAAAAGAAAAGTGTGCTTATGTTAACGCAAGGTTAATAGACCCAGAATCAAATTTTGATATGCAGGGCAGTCTACTAACCGAGGGTGAGCATATAGTAGATTTTGGCACATCGCTATTTAGATCAGGGGTGCCAGATAGCATAAGCAAGGTTATTGACTGTAGGGGTATGGCGCTGATTCCTGGTATCGTGGATATTCACACGCACCTTCGCGAGCCTGGTCAAGAGCATAAAGAAACAATCAAAACAGGCACAAAGGCGGCGGCGGCAGGCGGTGTTACTACAATTGCCTGCCAGCCAAACACATATCCTCCGGTTGATAATCTAGGCACTCTCAGCATTCTGCAAGAAAAAGCCAGGCTGCATTCTTGCGTTAATCTTCGCACCTATGCCGCAATAACCAAGGGGCTGAAAGGCGAGGAACTAACGGACATGCATAGCCTGAAAGAGGCAGGAGTGATCGGATTTAGCGATGATGGAATGCCGGTCAGCAATCCGGCGGTGATGCGTTTTGCTCTCAGCTACGGCTCAATGCTGGATGTGCCTATCGCACAGCACGCAGAAGATCATGCGCTCACAGCTGGAGGCTGCATAAATGAGGGGCATGTGTCAGAGAAGCTGGGGGTTGTTGGAATACCGAATTCTTCGGAAGCCGCAATAGTCGCACGAGATATAATGCTCTGCAAGGAAACCGACAGCTATTATCACGCTCTACATCTTTCTACCAAAGAAGCATTAGCAGCGGTGGCGCAGGCAAAGGAACAGGGCCTGAATGTTACCTGCGAGGTAACCCCGCATCATTTCATCTTAAACGAAGAAGAGGTGCTTAAAAGCGGCACTCTTGCGAAGATGAACCCCCCCCTGCGTAGCGAAGAAGACAGAAAAGCCCTGATAGAGGGGCTAAGGACAGGGATAATCGACTGCATTGCTAGCGACCACGCGCCGCATGAACCATCTGCTAAAAATTTGCCCTTGTCGCAGGCGGCATTCGGCATAGTAGGCTTAGAAACGCTGCTGCCTCTTTCGCTCAAGTTATACCACGAAGGTATTATGCCCCTGCGCGATGTGCTTACTAAGCTGACTTATAAGCCGGCAGACATAATAAAAGAACGAGCTGGGCGCATTAAGCGCAACTACAGAGCAGATCTAGCCTTGGTTGATTTAGACCGTGAATGGACAATTAATACTGCCAAGTTTGCCAGTAAATCGAAAAATTCTCCTTTTGATGGATATAAAGTTAGAGGCAAAGTGCTCAGAACGGTAGTGCGTGGCAAAACTGTATATGAAGATTGCGACGCTTAGAAAGTTTCAAGATTTGACATTGCATAATATTTATATTATGTATCCGGCAAAACAATCTGAAGGAACTCCGGACATTAATTTGAGTTAAGGAACTCCTCCCTAACCTTAGTATCTTCACGAAATACGCCCAGCATACAGCTAGTTCTCATGATTGTTTCTTTTTTGCGCGTACCCCTATAAGACATACAATGATGGGTCGCATTGATGAGCACTCCTACGCCCCTGGGCTTGAGCACTCTATATATCGTCTCAGCTATCTGAGCTGTTAATCTCTCCTGTATCTGCAGCCTCCTTGCATAAGCATCAACCAAACGCGCAATCTTGCTGATTCCCACGATCCTGCCTGCTGGAATATAAGCAACGCTTACTTTGCCAATTATAGGTAATACATGGTGCTCGCAGCAGGACTCAAAACCTATATCACGCAAAACTATCATTTCATCGTATCCATCAGCCTCATAGGAAGCCTGCTTGAGCAGCATCTCAGGCTCAATATCGTAGCCAGAAAAAGCCTCCAAATAATAATCTAGCACTCTTCTGGGAGTCTCAAGCAGACCCTTGCGATAAGGATCATCACCCGCCCAGCTGATTAGGGTTTTGACTGCATTTTCTGCCTCTAATCTAGAGGGCTTGGTTTTCAATTTATTATCTATCTTTAAAACAGCCATAACCTGATAACTGCACAATCAACTAACAATTTACTTAAAAAATGTAAACAACGCAACTGCGTAAATATTGCCTCAAATCACTCAAACATTATCCGGGGCATAAGTTGACAACAAAATAAGAGATTGTATTATTAAACTTATAAAGTCTAATGTAGAACCAAATGTCCGGGATATCTAACATAATGCAAGGCAAGCGCGGCCTAGTGATGGGCGTTGCCAACAATAGATCAATTGCATGGGGTATTGCCAAATCATTAATTCAGCAAGGGGCAGAAATAGCACTTTCTTATCCGAGCGAACCATTCAAAAAAAGAGTATCTTCTCTAGGAGAATCCATAGGCTCCAAGCTCTTAATACAATGCGATGTAACGGAATCAGCAGACATAGACAGTATGCTCAGCTTGCTCGAAGAAAAATGGGGAACAATAGATTTTGTGGTGCATGCCGTTGCCTTCTGCGACAAAAATGAATTGAAAGGTAAATATATAAACACCAGCCTGGATAATTTCCTAAATGCCATGCATATTTCCTGCTACTCATTCACCGAAATAACCAGAAAAGCATCGAATATCATGAAGGCAGGCAGCAACGTAATTACCCTCACATATTACGGCGCGAAAAAAGTAATACCGCATTATAACGTAATGGGAGTATGCAAAGCTGCACTGGAAGCAAGCATAAGCTACCTGGCCTACGACCTAGGACCCAAGGGCATAAGAGTTAACGGCATCTCTGCCGGGCCAGTAAAAACCCTTGCTGCTTCTGCCATAGGAGATTTCAATTATATGTTGGAATGGAACAGGCAGAACGCCCCTCTAAGAAGAAATATAACCATAGATGAGGTTGGCAACACGGCATTGTTCCTCCTGAGCAACTTAAGCAGCGGCATAACCGGAGAAATTATCTATGCTGACTGTGGATATCACGTAATCGGCATGAAGTCAGAAGACACACCGGAGCCGGCGCTGCCAAAAAGATTGCAGAAAGTCACAGAAGCATAGAAAGAGAGCTGCTAGAGATCAAGATCTGAAGTTATTGAAAATTCGCCAACCAAATTCAATGATGTAGCTAGAGCGCTTAATTTCTTCTGCACTGCTTCTCCCAGAAGATCCTGTATTTCTGGCTTCAGCTTTAATACCAACGAGCCATCTTGGGTAGCCAATTTAGAGCTGGCTAGAACCTCTTCCGAGCCAGCGCTTAAAGCATAAGCAAGCCTCATCGCCAGCCCCAGAACCCTGGCTAAATGCACATCCTTAGTATCAAGCAAAGATACAATATTAGCAAGCTCAGAGCCTATGTTAGCCTGATAACGATGAAACAGAGCCAGTGCTAAAAAAATTCTGGAGTCATGGTCGATACAAAGCAGAGGCAGTTCCGCGACGCTATAAAAAGCATACTGAGCCTTGTACTTGTCATGATGCTTACAAGCAATCTCACTTAAGTAGCAGGCAGCTAAGGAAATTCTCTTTTTTGTCTGCGAAGTATCTTTTAAAAAAATATCAAGCCAGGAATGTAAACATTCACTATATTCGATCCGCTCTCTGCCAACAGTATCCAGGCAGCCCGCCAGAAGTAAATCGCTTTTGTTAGGGCTGATAGAAAGACTATCGAATAATATCCCCTGCCTGATGCCATAATTGGAAAATACCACTCCACTTGGCTCACCGGCCTCAATTAAAGCAGCTAAAATAGCAGCAGCTGCCGGAATCATACTGGCTCTTTTGGAGCTAACCCCAGCTATTTTAATAGGCGAGGACATCATGCGACTCAAGCTCGCTAGCAATTCCTCAGCAGGAACTCTATAGTTATGCAATATTTTTATGGGATAGGAGACACATTCAATATGTGCCTTGGCAAGGACACGAAATCCTCCGCCTACTGCATAAAAGTTAGCACCTCTGAGCTTTTTAACCAAGTCTGACTGATCAAAAAATCCATGCAGCAAGTCGCTTAGGCTCTGGTGATTGCTATATTTTTGAAACCTCAAAGAGCCAATGGGAAAGGAGCAGGTTGACATAACCTCGCCTTGCAATATTTCTGCTAGCTCTAAGCTGCCACCACCTAAATCTCCCACAATCCCAGCAGCGTCCATAACTGCAGATGCAACTCCCAAAGCGCTGAAGCGGGCCTCTTCCTCAGCCGTAAGAACACTAACCTTCACTCCATGGCTATCTTCTATATACTTTGCAAAATTTTTACCGTCTTTAGCCTCCCTGACTGCAGAAGTAGCAAATATTTTTATCTCGTCACATTTCCTGGCAATAGCGATAAATCTTCTCAGGGCATATTTTGCGAGCTCCAGCCCCTCAAGGCTCAGATTACCAGTGCTCTCCAAATCTGCACCCAAGGCACATAAAGCTCGCTCATTGAAAATAATAGCTGGGATGAAGCAGGTACAGTCATAAACCACCAAGCGCACAGAATTAGATCCTATATCTATTAGGGCAATTTTATTGCTCATATGCTTTAAACTAAAATACTATCAAGATATTAATTATTCTACTCTAGGCTTCCTATTAGTGCAAGAAAACGACCAAAAACAGCATTAAAATTGTCTTACTTCTGCAGAGTGCATTTATAAGGAATTTTGCTTTCAATATTGTAAAATTTCAGAGTCATGCTTATAATATCCAAACCTGCCAAAGATTGAAGCCAAAAATATGAAGATATCCGAATCAATCAGAATCAAGCTTGAAAAAGAGCTATCACCTAGCCTTCTAAGCATCAAGGATGAAACTAATGAGCATATAGGTCATCACCACATATCACCCGGAGCAGAAGAAACTCATATTAAAATAATAATAAAATCACCCAAATTCGCAGATCTTAAACTGATAGAAATACATAGGATGATATATAAAATACTTGAAGAAGAAATGCGACAGATACATGCACTCTCCATAGAAACAAAATAATTTGGCTATTAGGCTCAGCTGCTAAATTTAGCCCCTATTCAGGTTTAAGCTTATCTTGCAATGCCCACTCAGCCTCCTGGCGCAAACCAAAAAGCTTGTATATCTCTGCTATATAATAAACTGCATTGGGATAATATACAGTATCCTGATATTGCTCAACCAAATTAATCAGGCGTGTGAGTGCGGAAACATATTGTTTTCTTTCTAGATAGAAATTAGCTATATAGAGCTCCTTAGCTGAGAGCAAATCACGGATTTTTCTATAATGCGTTTTAATATCCGCAGTATATTCAGAACCAGGAAAAGCAACACAAAATTCATTCAGCTCTTCCAATGCTCTGGCGCTGAAGCGCTGATCATGCTCAACTGATAAGGCGCTATGATAGCGAGATAGAGCCTTCAAATAATAAGCATGGTCAAGATCCTGAGCACCCGGATGCAGCCTGATATAATTTTCAGCTGCTGCAATAGCATCATCATAGCTACCTAGACGATAGTTTATCTCAGATATCTTGAGCTCAGCTGACATAGCAGCCCCTGAAAGCGGATAATTAACTTGCAGCTGGTGGAACTTAGCTAGAGCGAGCTTATACTTACCAGAATCAAGAAAGCGCAAAGCATTCTCATATTCAGCATCAGCATCAGCAAACAGTCGGAACGAAAAAAATAAAAATAAAATAAAATAAAACCTAATCATATCTCAAATTATACATCCAGAAGTACATTCTGCATAACATAATACTCCAAAGATATTCAAGCAGCGCATCTAAGCTGCGAAATAGCCTTGCTATATCCATCTTTTCCTGCGCAGAAAACAGCAGAGCCCGCCACAAGCACATTAGCTCCGGCACTGATTATTTGCGCCGCATTGCTCAAATTAACCCCCCCATCCACAGATAAATCAATTTCTTTATCCAAAGAATCTATCATCGAGCGAATCTTTTCAATCTTGCACAGCTGCGAGAGCAAAAACTTCTGTCCGCCAAAACCAGGATTGACTGACATAACCAAAACCAGATCAATCTCTGGCAATATATAATCCAAGACACTAGCAGGAGTTGTGGGAACCAAAGCTACTCCCGCTTTTTTATTCAGGCTTTTGATCTTCTGCACCATTCTCTCCAAATGCACCACAGATTCATAGTGCACAGTTATGATATCAGCCCCTGCATCAACAAAAGATTCAACCAGGAGCTCATTGACGCTAGTCATCAGATGGACATCAAAAATCACATCAGTATAACGCCTAATACTTTTGATCACTACCGGCCCAATAGTTAGATTGGGAACAAAATGTCCATCCATCACATCTATGTGGATATAATCAGCATCAGCTGCTGCCAAATCCCTTATTTCCTGACCCAGAATTGCAAAATCCGCTGATAATATAGAAGGTGCAACCTTCATCCGCATAGCTTATTCCTAATTATGGTGCCTGCGCTGCATCTGCAAATATTCAGCAGCTAACTCCGCATATTTTTTAGCAGAAATTTTAATTTCTGTCTCTATCTCTCTATTAGTGAGGCTACGGAAAAGCTTAGCAGGCAGCCCTGCCCAGAGCTCTCCGGTTTTGACCACCTTCCCCGCAGTCAGCAAAGACCCGGCTGCAAGCATGCCGCCAGATTCGATCACTGCACCGTCCATAACAATCGAGCCCATGCCTACAAAAGCGTGGTCTTCTATCCTGCAAGCATGCAACAAACACTTGTGACCAATCGTGACACCATCACCTATGATGGTCGGACCATCCCCGCTGGCCACATGAATAACTGTACCATCCTGAATATTAGTTCCTTTACCAATTCTGATGTAATCAACATCAGCGCGAATAACGCAATTGAACCAAACGCTAGATCTTCCTCCAATTACCACATCGCCAATTATACAAGTGCCTGGCGCTATAAAAACATCCCCGGCTATCTCAGGTTTCACCTTATTATAAGCAACTATATTCATATAACCTAAAAAGAAATGTTGATGCTATATTTTACTCATTCAAACAAAATCTAGCAAGTAATTTAAGTTTGACTGATTGTAAAGAGAAATAAAAAAATATAAAACATATGCTATCTAGGGATTATTCAAGAAAAAATGAGCAAAATAAAAAGAGTGGATGGACGTGAAATCTTTGACAGCCGCGGCTGGCCAACCATAGAAACAGAAATAGAGCTAGCAGACGGAACAGTTGCCTATGCCTCAGTTCCTGCAGGAGCTTCTGTGGGCTCCTTAGAGGCAATAGAGATGCGCGATTCTGATAGATGCTTTGGTAGAGGAGCGCTGAAGGCAGTTGAGCTAACCAGAAATCAGATATCCAGGGCAATCTGTGGAATGGAGGTGGATAACCAGAGGGCAATAGATCAGAGGCTAATTGAGCTAGACGGCACAGATAATAAATCCAGGCTTGGCAGCAATGCAATCCTGGGTGCTTCTCTTGCCAGCGCCAGGGCAGCTGCTCAGAGTCTAGAAATACCGCTTTATGCACATCTGAATAGCTTCTGCGAAAATCCATGCTCCATGCCGGCCCCAATGATGAACATCATAAACGGCGGGATGCACGCTAATAATTCAATTGACATACAGGAATTTATGATCATTCCCAGAGCAAATTCCATACATCAGGCCCTTTGCATGGCGGCAGAAATTTTTCAATGTCTCAAAAAAATCCTCATAAAAAATCGGCATAAAACTAGCGTTGGTGACGAAGGAGGTTTTGCACCTGATCTGCAAAACTCAGAAGAAGCAATAAAATTAATCATGGAGGCCATAGAAAAAGCAGAATATAAACCAGGAGAAGAAATTTTCCTAGCACTCGACGCAGCTGCATCGGTATTTTACCAAAATAATCTATATGAGCTCGAGAAGCAAAATAAAGACCATAAGGAGCTAATAAAATACTATGGATCCCTGATCAGTAAATATCCTATAGTCTCAATAGAAGATGGCATGGCAGAGCAAGATGAGGCAGGCTGGAGGGAGATGACAGAAAAGCTAGGTAGCAAAATCCAGCTGGTGGGAGATGATCTTTTTGTCACCAATAGCAAAATTCTTGCCGCAGGAATTGAAAAAAAACTTGCCAATGCAATATTAATCAAGCCGAATCAGATCGGGACAGTCACCGAAACTTTAGAAACAATCAGAGTGGCACGAAAAAGTGGCTACAAAACCATTATCTCGCACCGCTCGGGCGAAACCGAAGATACATTTATCTCTCATTTAGCGGTAGCAACCGGCAGCAGCCAAATTAAATCGGGTTCCATATGTCGTTCTGAAAGAACAGCTAAATATAATGAGTTGATAAGAATCGGAGAAAAACTAAGTAAAATGTAAACAGCAGCACATTATTAGAATAAATATCAGATAATTCATAGATAGGATCTAATCTGAAGCCTATAGAAAATTAAGATTTGAATACTTAATAATTTATATTAGTATAATTATTATATTAATTTAGTTGCTAGCTTTATGTCTGGAGATTTTAAAATAAATTATTTAAGACTAATGCCATTTTAAAAAACTTTCTCTGCTCTCTAATTTGCTAATTTACTTTCTGATAAACTCATAAGACCCATAAAAAAACCTAAGGTCTTTTAATTAGCGACAGAAGTTCTTTGTGCCTAACTAAGTCTTAATCTGTTCTCAGAGCATAATTAGCATAAAGAGGTGTAGCAGGTCCTCTATTCAAGTTTAGCCTCTTGATTTGCCTAAAGGTGCCAACAATAAATATAATGCTTAGTATATCTAGATGGCTAAACAATCGCTAATCTAAAGATCCTTGAAAGCAACATGAAAGGCTACAATTCCGCAAGCCATATTACTAAAACTTACCGAGCTAAATCCTGCTTTTTTAATTAGATGCACGAGCTCCTCCTGAGTATAAAACTGCTCTATGCTTTCTGCTAAATATTCATAGGCAGAATAATTACCAGTAACCAGCTTGCCAATCTTCGGAATAACATTGTTTAAATAAGCGGAATATAAACGCTTAAAGACACTAATATGCGAAAATTCAAGGCAAACAAATTTGCCTCCTGGCTTTAAAACTCGCCAAGCTTCTTTCAGCGCCAAACTAGGACTAGAAAAATTACGCAGCCCAAAAGAAACAGTATAATAATCAAAATAATCATCATCAAAAGGCAGCGATTCCGCAGCACAACACACCCAATTCAGATTATCCAAGATGTTCCGATCAATGAGTTTATACCTCCCCTGACTCAGCATGCTATAGCTGGCATCGCAAACAGTAACCTTGCTACTGCTGCTATTGACTAAAAGAGCAGCAATATCAGCCGTTCCTCCTGCCATATCAATAATATTTGCATTTTTCTTAGGGTTAAGAACACTGATCATTCTCTGCTTCCAGAGACGATGCAGACCAAGGCTCATCAGATCATTCATCAGATCATAGTGAGAATAAACAGAATCAAAAATTCCACGCACTAATGAATATTTCTTGTGTTTGTTAAATTTATCAAATCCATCAAATTTTGATTTCGGCATTAATCCACATTAAAGGCAAAAGTTATTGCAAATAGCACAAAGCTTAGCTCCTGAAAATCTCATACCATGGCTTCTAGCTTCACCCAATCATCAAATTCCTCTGCTGTGCATAGATTAAGAGCGATCGCGGCACTTTTAAGGCTTATATTTTCCTCATAGGCTTTCTTGGCAACTTTGGCAGCATTATCATAGCCTATATGAGGATTCAGAGCAGTGACCAACATCAGGGACTTATCAAGATTTTCTTCAATCTGCTGCGTATTGACCAATATGCCTGATATGCATCTTTCAGCAAAACTAACAGATGCATCAGCCAGCAGGCGAATTGAGTGAAGGGCATTATAAGCCATCATGGGCTTGAAGGCGTTGAGCTCCATGTGTCCGCTTGCCCCTCCTAAGGTAACTGCCAGGTGGTTGCCCATAACCTGTGCACAAACCATAACTGCCGCTTCGCACTGTGTGGGATTGACCTTACCAGGCATAATGGAGGATCCTGGTTCATTTGCCGGCAAGATTAATTCGCCCAGACCGCAGCGCGGACCAGAGGCCAAAAGCCTAATATCATTGGCAATTTTCATCAAGCTGCACGCCACAACGTTCAACGCACCACTCAGTTCAACCACTGCGTCATGCGCCGCTATTACCTCAAATTTATTAGGCGCAGTGACAAAAGGAAAATCGGTAAAGCCTGCCACCTCCTGAGCAAACATTATGGCAAATCTTTGGCTAGAATTTAGCCCCGTGCCAACGGCAGTACCTCCCTGAGCCAGCTCATGTAAATTATCCACCGTGCCGCTGATCCGCTTTATACCCTTGGTAATCTGCTCAGTATAGGCAGAAAATTCCTGCCCCAAAGTGATGGGGGTAGCATCTTGCAGATGAGTTCGGCCAATTTTGATTATGCTCTTAAATTCTTCAGATTTTTTAAGCAAAATTTTTCTTAATTTATCAAGTGCAGGAAGAAGCAATTTATGCAACTCACACACTATGGCAATATGCATCGCAGCAGGAAAACTATCATTAGAAGACTGACCCAGATTTACGTGATCATTCGGATGAACAGGTTTTTTGCTGCCAAGGACCCCGCCCATTATCTCGATCGCTCGATTGGCTATCACCTCATTCATGTTCATATTAGACTGAGTTCCAGAGCCAGTTTGCCAGACCACTAGGGGGAAACTATCCGCATATTTGCCATCTATAACCTCCATTGCTGCTTGCTCTATGGCATGACCCAGATCATCAGGGAGCAAACCAAGCTTAACATTAACCCTCGCGGCGCATAGCTTAACAACTGCCAGAGCAGATATCAAGGGCCCGGGCATCAGGTCAGAGCCAATACGAAAATTTTCCAGCGATCTTTGAGTCTGTGCGCCCCAATATTTATCCTCAGGGACCTCAACTTTGCCCAAGCTATCTGTCTCAATCCTCATTCTGCAACCTATTGAAAAAAACAGAATAGTAGTATATATTAACCTTGGTAGATAAACAATCATGCAATAAAATATGACCTATATAGTGGCAGCACTCAACATCACCCCTGACTCCTTTTCTGGAGACGGTGAGCTCAAAAATACAACAGAAAAAGCCAAGAAGCTTATTGAGGATGGCGCGGACATAATAGACATCGGAGCTGAATCCACCAGGCCTGGTGCAACACCCCTGAGCGCGGAGGAAGAATGGCAAAGGCTGGAAAGAACTTTGCCAGAAATCATTAATCTGGCACACAAAAATAATGTCAAGGCTAGCATAGACACAAGACATCACCAGACGGCCAGCAAAGCAATCACAATGGGGGTTGACTTTATCAATGATGTTGAAGGTTTCCATAGTGAAGAAATGATCAATGTGGTGAGGCAAAGCGAAGCATCACTAATAATGATGCACAGCTTAACAGTGCCTGCGGACAGAGATGTAACTATCCCGGAAGACAAAGACATCATACCGGAAATAACCAAATGGGCAGAAAACACCAAGCAAAAGTTGCTCAATGCCGGCATAAAACAAGAAAGAATAATATTTGACCCAGGAATAGGGTTCGGCAAAACCGCAGATCAATCTTGGTATTTGATTAAAAACATACAACAGTTTTTCAGCTTAAACTTGGATATATTAGTCGGCCACTCCCGCAAGTCTTTTTTAAATAAAATAACCGCTCTTCCTTTTGCAAAAAGGGATATAGAATCTTTAGCAATCTCTATTTATTGCTTGCAAAAAGGAGTGAAATATATAAGGGTACATGATGTTGCGATTCACAAACGTGCATTTAGCACGATTGGAGAGCTAGATGTCTGTTCATAGAGTTACTTAGCTCTCAAGCATTAATCAACGAAGGCTTTGCTGTTTTTGTTAGCTTGGCTATATATTTATTAACCGAACTGTCATAAAAGTAAAATTTTTGCACCTGCTCCTTGGCCTTATCTGAAAGGCGTCTATATTCCCACATACAGCGTTCAGTTGTAGTTTTTTCATCATTATGTTTACAATAGAAAAACAAACCGACATCCAAGAAAGACGTAGCGTCAGCATTGCCCAAGATATAAGCACGTTCATCAGAGGGGTTATTATCATTTATATGCTTAATCAAATAGCAAACTTCTTTTATTACTGCGTCATCGGCTTCACATCTTTGCATAATGCTTTTCATAAGCTTGGCACTTTCTACTGCCACTGCATCTCTATAAGCAGAATAACCTGAATAGTCCTTGGGCTGAAGTCTATGTTGTAGAGCGCACTCAAGGTCGTGGCCTAATGCGGCAATCTTCATAGTATCATCTACATCTTGGCAAAAAGACTCGGTCCACTGTAAGGTATTACGAGCATGAAGAAAATTTTCTTTTAAATTCTCAGAGTTACTTAAATTTTGAATAATTGCTCTTATAACACTATCATAGAGTTTTGCATCTACCATAAATACCTCAGCGATAAAAAACAATAATAACATTCATTATATCAGCGGCTACCAGGTCTTTCAAGGACTTTTGAAAAGATTTAAATCTTGTGGATAGTTTTAAATCTTGTGGATAGTAATTAGACATCCAAAGGAACGGCGAAATATAAATTAAGATGCAAACAAACCCTTGGGTAAGCTATTAGTGAACTTCCATAGAACCGGACTGACCGTGAGATATATCGCGCCCTGAGGAAGGACCCTGGAAATCAGGAGAAAGGCCACCTAAAGTTGCAAGATCCAGGTCTTCTTTCATGCCTATCATGCCGCCGCTATGCTCAACAAGCCCGGCGCCGATTTTTCCAATCTCATCAGCACCGGGCGCTTGGATATCTACTGAATTCAAAAGCCCTTCTAGCTTGTCAAATCCTCCAACCGCAAGAGGAACATTGCCGGTAACAGTAGCTACTGCTTGTAACATGGCATCTCCGCTTTTCATAAAAGCACCGCACGCCTCAAACATGCTATCCACAGAAGGCGCGCCTTTCATGGAGCTCATCTTAAAAAGAACTTCAAGAATTGCCTCCTCTGTCTTGTTAGCCTCCGCTGCATCGTGCTGACTTTTTATTGCAGCCATATTAGGGCCTTGCGGCATTTGATCTGCGGACATCTTGAATTCTCCTATTGACCAAGACTCAGCTTACAATAAAAATATTAACCTAGGATTAAAATGCGCAGAGCAGTTTTTCAAAAAGTTACCGATATATGAATAATCTAGTTGAAATAAGCAAATCTAGTTGTTAAAATGCTGCCCTAGCATGTTCTTTATATAAACCTTATTGTAGATGGGATTTAGTATGCAAGTATTCAACAAACTATTAGCCGGTATTCTGCTGGTTGTTATTTCGATAGCAAAGATTGCACTGGCAGAAATTAATTTGGAAGTAGGGGGTTTTGATCTAATTAAGCTTACATTGGAAGGCTCATACAAAACAACCTATGGCATAGCGAATAATGAAAGTAATTTTAGAATAGGGGAATTCAAAGATACAGGTAGGTTTTATAGTACCTACGAAATAGCTCTATCTATGATGAGAGAAAATGAAAACGGCTCAGAATACGGGGCTGTTTTCAAGATTACTCCGACTTTGGACAAAAGATATATTATTGACTTTGCAAGCGCCGACGCTAAGGGGTTAACTACCAGTGCACCGGCTTATACCGGAGACGATAGAATAATAGGTGTAGTTGATCAATATAGGTCTTATGCTCCTACAGGCCCTGATGAATACCTCAATGCTGGAAGTGGCCAAGCTTCGATTACCCTAGGTAGTGAAGTTAAAATATGGAGTGAAACAGCACACTCCCCCACACCTGAAGAACGAGACAGGATAACCTTCAAAGATCTGCGAGAAATGGGCGTAGCAGGTAGCGTTACAGGGGGACAAGTTGAGCTGGAAAAGCCACTCATCCAGGCTGCATATTTAGTTTTTAAAACCAGGGGAGAAATCACCTCTCTTGTTACTGAGATAGGCCGAGTATCCTCGGTCTCATCCAAACTAAGGATAGATGCCAGTGACATAAGCTATGGCAGCGGAGGAATCGGTGGATATTGGCACTATTACGCTAATTTAAAAGGCGACCAAAACCTAACATTCACCGGCGGTTCGCTAAAAGACTCAAAGAATAAGACAAAATTCATCTCAAAACCGGGATCTTGGAGCAGCCTCAACAGCAAAGATAAATCTAGTTTAAGCTCAAATCTCTTGGTAGAACTTGCAGATAACCTAATGCTCGGATTCAGCTACACAGCAAATCAAGGAGATCTAAATTCTGAGAGATTTGCCAGTGACATGAGAAATTATAAAGATGTTGTCGCTGCCGGACTGACTTACGAAAATGTATCGGATAGTATCCATTTCATAGCTTCAGCAGTCGGAGAATTTGGCATGCATGAAAACAGCGACTTTAACAACCTAAAATCATACAATATAGGTGCTATAGCCAGGTTATTCTCAGATGCTTTTGCTTTAGCTGCATCCTACGGTAATTTTGGTAACTCAGGCTTGAAAACTGCGCTCGGCAATAATAACAACTCCGAATATTGGACATTAGGGGGAGCCTATGAGAATGGCCCCACTGCTTTTAGTGTCAGCTACATACAAAGCAAGGCAGCACAAGAAGATGAATATGGAGGTGTAGCGGGGCTTAGCAATTTGGTGCTTAGTGC
>BLZN01000105.1 GCA_014132315.1 Rickettsiales bacterium
TATAATATCATTATATAGACAGTATGGATAAAATAAAGGTTAATTCTCAATATTTAAAATATCTGCATTTCAATATTCTTGATGCGCCGAAAATATTTTTTGTAGATTCATCAAAACCCGAAGTGGATATTTCTGTAAGAGTGGAAGGCGATGAATATGGCGAAAAGGTTTATGAAATAACGCTTAAAATAACTGCTAAGGCTCATATTGAGCAAAAGAATCAGTATGAGCTTGAGCTGCACTATGCCGCACTATGCACCATTGCGGATGATTGTGAGAAAAAAAAGCTAAAAATGATGCTAATGGTTGATGTGCCATCCCTAATCTTTCCTAGTGCCCGCTCTATTATATCTAACACCACTCGTGATGCAAATCTTGCATCTCTGCTGCTCAGTCCGATCAATTTTCTAAAAACTTATCAAGAGAACAGTCAGGAGTCCGATCAAGACTGAGCTGCCTGCTTTCTAGACTTTTTAGCAATCTGCATTTTAAGCGACATCGCTTTATCTGTGAGGATTCTGATCGGCGCCTTGCTAAGATACTCATCCAATCCACCTACATTTTCTATCGATCTCAAGGTGCTGACTGCAAGCTTCAGGTTCACCTTCCTCCTTAGAGCTTTGCTGACTAGCGTTTTTTTATGCAAATTGGGGATAAATCTTCTTCTCGTCTTGCGGTTAGAGTGAGAGACATTATTGCCAGACAAAATAGATTTTGTTTTGATTATATCACAAGCCTTGGTCATTCCTATTCTCCTTTTTGGGCTATTATAACAGCTTTAATAACTATAAAATACCTTTCATTATTCCTGTCTTGCGCTTCTTGGTCTTTTTACGCTCGTAAGGTATGGTTTTATTGATCACGCATGCAACATCTTTGCCATGACGCAAAGTAAATCTTGCATCTACTCTTTCTATAACCATATAATTACCGGTTATTCTGAAGTTTATCATAGACTCATAGCCCTCAGAATCCACCAAAAAAGCAGCCGGCAAGTTCGTATTTATGGCCTCGAATTCCATATAGGTAAATTGACCATTATCAAACACTCTAATGGGCTTGATCTTGTCCGATCCTGCGACCAAATATTCAAAATTTAGCCCTTCTGGGCTGGCTGGATCTGGTGCATAGCCCGTAGATCCGCCACCAAAACCAGATGTGATGCTGGACACAAGCTCAGGATAAACAAAATGCACCTCGTATGAAATTCTGGGGTCGTCTATATTCTCAGCCTCTTCGGCATGAAATTCAAAATGATACACCCTCATATTAGTAATTATAGTGACATTGGTGGTTGCTTTTTCTTCTATAGGCTTTAAAAATAGCCTGTTGTTTTGCGGAATAAGCTGCCACGCAGTTGAATCACCCATGGATATTGTGCCTACCTCCTCCTCAGAGTCAAACACAATACTCGACTGATATCCATAATAGCCGGTATAGACATGCACACCATTTGGATTGTAATTAATCACCTTTATCCTGCTGTCTCCGCCTGTAGCACGAGGATATTGCAAAGCACTAGCACCAGAGACAAGAACAAAAATCAATATGAATAGATGATATATCTTAGTCATTTTTTGCTAAATTCTATACTGGTTATTAGAAAATT
>BLZN01000106.1 GCA_014132315.1 Rickettsiales bacterium
TACTTCTCTTGCTCTTGCTGCTTCTACTTCTTTTACTTTTGCTGCTTCTACTTCTTTTACTTTTGCTGCTTCTACTTCTTTTACTTTTGCTACTCCTGCTTCTACTCTTGCTTCTACTTCTCTTGCTTCTTCTACTTCTTTTACTTTTGCTCTTGTTACTTCTATTGCTACTTCTACTCTTGCTTCTGCTCTTGCTACTCCTGCTTCTGCTTCTGCTCTTGCTTCTTCTACTTCTTTTACTTTTGCTGCTTCTACTTCTCTTGCTTCTTCTCTTGCATCTGCTGCTTCTAATAATTCTTTTGCTTTTGCTTCTCTTGCTCCTTTTTCTACTTGCAATCTTACGTATTCTTCTTCTAATGCCTTTTCTGCTCTTGCTACTCCTGCTTTTGCTTCTTCTTCTTCTGCTTGAAATCTTAGGTATCCCTCTTCTTCTTCTCTTCCTTCTTCTTCTAATCTTCTTTTTGCGTCTGCTAATCTTTCTTCTATGACTCTTAGTTGCATCTGTTTTGTTCTTATTGCTCCTTCTTTTTCCCTTAATGCTCTTGATATTTCTAATACTTCTTCTTCTGCTCTTTCTGCCGTGTCTTCTACTAAGCCTAATTTTGCTCTTGCTACTCCTGCTTCTTCTCTTGCTCCTTCTGCTCTTACTTCTACTTCTTCTCTTGCTACTCCTGCTGCTTTTCTTGCTACTCTTGCTTCTGCTAGTAATTTTGCTCCTTCTGCTAATTCTCTTGCTCTTGCTTCTGCTAATTCTCTTGCTACTCCTGCTCTTGCTACTAATTCTTTTAATGCTTCTCTTCCTTCTTCTACTCTTGCTGTTGATGCGTATACTCCTGCTTTTGCTCTTGCTACTAATTCTTTTAATTCTTCTTTTTCTTCTAATGCTACTTCTCTTACTTCTCTTGCTCCTTCTGCTAATTCTCTTGCTTCTCTTGCTACTCCTTCTCCTTCTCTTGCTCTTGCTAATACTTCTAATGCTACTTCTCTTTCTTCTTCTGCTTCTTCTACTCCTTCTCCTTCTCTTGCTACTCTTGCTTCTGCTCTTGCTAATCCTGCTTCTGCTAATTCTCTTGCTACTCTTGCTTCTGCTTCTCTTGCTTCTGCTTCTCTTGCTCCTTCTGCTAATTTTGCTCCTACTTCTTTTGCGCCTAATGCTTTTACTTTTGCTCTTACTTCTCTTGCTCTTGCTAATAAGTTTTCTAATACTTCTAATGCCTTGTTTGCTTCTGCTACTCCTTCTCTTGCTCTTTCTCTTGCTTCTGCTAATTCTGCTTCTGCTTCTTCTACTCCTTCTCTTGCTCTTTCTTCTGCTTCTTCTCTTTCTTCTGCTTCTCTTGCTATTTGTTCTTCTCTTTCTTCTGCTTCTCTTTCTCTTTCTTCTGCTTCTGCTACTCCTTCTCCTAATGCTCTTTCTCTTTCTTCTGCTTCTTCTACTCCTTCTCTTGCTCTTGCTCTTTCTTCTGCTTCTTCTCTTGCTCTTGCTTCTGCTACTCCTGCTTCTGCTACTAATTCTGCTAATTCTGCTTCTGCTTGTGCTAATTCTCTTGCTTCTTCTTCTCTTAGTCTTTCGAATCCTCTTGCTCTTGATCGTAATCTTTTTAATTTTATTGAGTTTGCTTCTCTTGCTTCTGCTCTTCCTTCTTCTACTCCTTCTAATCTTACTGCTACTAATCTTGCTTTTGCTTCTTCTATTTCTTGTTTTAATCTTCCTGTTTCTTCTCTTTCTCCTTGTACTTTTTCTAATTCTTCAAGTTTTAATCTTACTTCTTCTTCTGCTCTTATTCTTGCTGCTCTTCCTTCTGCTAATTCTTCAAGTTTTAATCTTACTTCTGCTCCTGCTCCTGCTTTTACTTCTTCTGCTTCTTCTCTTGCTCCTGCTTCTCTTGCTCTTGCTTCTGCTAATTCTTCAAGTTTTAATCTTACTACTTTTTTTGCTGTTTTTAATCTTACTTTTTCTTTTTCTGTTACTTCTTCTGCTTCTTCTGCTTGTAATTCTGCTTCTTCTACTGCTCCCAGTATTGTGTCTTGATTCAGCTCTCTGACGCCATAAGAAGCTATAAAGCCACTTAATTTCCCGTCTTTTGAGTGCACACGAAGCTCAGAGTCGGTAAGATCAGGGCCTTTCTCAATAATTCGCTTCATGCCTTTTTCCTTAATTTCTTTAATCTCCTCCACAGGAATGTCCTCAGCTTCCTCCGATTGCCAACGCTCAAGATCCTCAAGAGTTTTCCTCTCCTCCTCTTCATTCCTTTGTGTAGCAGCTGCAACGCGATGATCTATTAACATAAGCTGCATTCTGTTTTTCTTCTTGCCGAGATTGGGTTGCACCTCTACTTTGTCGTCCATTCGTTGCTTGGCAACATTACTTAAACCCTTAAGAAACTCTAAAGCATCAGGTGATCTATCAAGATCTTGCTGTGTTTCTTTCAAAGATTGACAAAATTGCACTAAATGCTCGTATTGCACGGGACTCGCCTTTTGCTCAGCAGCCATAAGACTAAATGCAGCTGCTGTATGCAGAAGCTGAGCGAACCTAGGAGCTGCTAATTCCAATAAATCGCCTCTCTTGATGTACTGAGTCGACATCACTCTGCGATCCGGGCCAATTACAGCTACAGCCACTGCAGGTACACCATCCAAGATCTTGTCCTTTCTGCGAATTAATTCTTCTTCTGGTAATGATTCAAATTTAGACTTATTCTCTCCTGGATTGTCAGGATCCGGTACGAGGATTTCCCTAGGCTTTTCCAGGTCTGCAATTTGCCTATTTGCATCATCGAGAACTTCAAGATTTGCATCATAATACGGCAGAGATTTACAGAGATCTTTGTAATGTTGTGGGTCAAGAGACATTTTAGCATGAAGATCTTTTTGGGTATCGTCAGGAAGCAACGATTGTGTCTGATAAAATATAATGCGCTCTTCATCTATTGTAATCTTTTCTTTCTGAATTCTTTTCTCTTCATCAACCACAACTTTGCCCTCTGCATCAACTTTTCTGCGAACACCTAAAGTTCTTTTGAACTGTTGAAGGTCACCACCAGCAAGTAAAGCTAATGCTTTGTCTTTTGATTGCAGTTCTGGCCAGACTAGGGGAGCGGGACCCTCCTTACCTAAGTTAAAGCACAATTCATCTAGATACTCTCCTAGACTAGCTGCATTGATAATTGCATTATTAAGCTTAAAGACCACAACCGTAGGTACTCCTTTGCTTAACTGTCCCAATATCTTGTCATTGCGGCGCTCCCGGTCTGCTTCATCTAGACCTAGTATCAAGTCTTCTTGCGATTTTCTCTCACGATTTCTCGAAACATACGCCTTCTCCGCTCTTACCTGCCGCTCTCTGACATTCTTTTTCTCCTCAGGTGTTAGCGAGCTTTTTGTGTCTTTTGCCATTTTAATCCCTCATATAAATATTTAATATTTTACATTAACTATAATAGTTAATAACATTATATATAATAATTAGTTAAATAGCAAATAAAAAGTTTACACTTGGAATTAAGAATAAATTAAGCACAGAAACTTATCTTCATCAACTGACCAAAATTTAAATTTTAAATATAGCGAGATATATAATAACAAGGCGCGAAAAATAATCAGGGATTCCGGATTAAGAGCCGTGTTTTATTATATACTCTATATTCTTATGAACCTTAACAGCGCCAAACAAATCCCTTATTCTAGACAATTAAGCTGTGCTGAGCATCAAGTATTCGCTCAGTATATGCGCCCTTAGCTCAGCTTTGCTTAATCTAAAAGCTAAGCAATGCTTTCTTATATTGCTTATATTGCGGCAATTTCAAACCAATAAATTTTATAAACAAAAGCTATAATCTGTGCCGCTGCATCAAGTCAGAGATTAGAGCATTAGCAAGTCGGCTGTCGTATGTCTGTCAAATAGATCCCAAATCTGCCATTTACAAGATTTACCAAAGCAAACAATGTTCTCTCTGCATATATCTTAGATGGAGCCCCAGCCCTGCCAAATATCCTATCCGTCTAGCGTTTTTCCATAGCAGTCGTGCAAACCATAATTTTTTGAACGTTTATCATTTATTATCCGCGAGTTAAGTGCGATTTCTGCTCCAATGGCAACTTAGAGCAAGTCAGATGCTGCTTTTTAAAACCTGTCTTGCTGTCCCTGGTGCCTCTCTATCTAAATTAGATAATCTTCTATTACAGATAGAAGTCATACTCTGACCAGAATTACCTATATAAACTAGCATACCCGAGTCATGGGTAAATAGATGGTTTTTCTCCATCCAGACTTCTGCGCATTACTGCTCTCTTGTCATACTTTTTTTGGGAGATTGACCATCAATCCTGCCTCAATAGTGCTCTTAAACGCAGCAGTAGTGCATAATGAAGGTGTAGTCGGAAGTCTGGTGCCCCTTTCGTTGAGATGCGCACTGCCGTTGCCCCTTACAGCACATTATGATTAGTGTGGCAATATGGCGCTGGTCTGCTGTGCAAAAGGATCAAGGCAGAGTCATTGGTGGGCGTTGTGTGCGCTAATCTTGGATAATAGGCTACCCCAGAGCTAGAGAGCAAAAACTGAGTTAGCAATATATTCTGCACAGCAGGCCAAGAGCAACTGGATAGCGATTGTCTGCAGCATAATAATTCGGTGGGGCAATGTGGTTGCAGAAATTGCAAATCATTGCTTTGCCTAGGATAAGCAAGCCCAGATGCCAAGATGCGCACAACGACAGCAGAATGTAATAGCTCGTGAGACTTAGCAAAGCCATGGGTTGCTGAATTCTGGTGCTATTTATGTCGTTGTCATAGGGCGCCGGTTTATGATGTGCAGGGAGGCTCGCAGCCCGGCTCTGTAAGCGGGCTTATCCTTTCAATGGCTTATTATTATTTTCACAGTTCATCGATTATTCATCCTCAGAGTATGTTGATCCTTCTATCACACATCAGACATAAAGCCATATAAAATTGCTCTAGATAGACAAGCAAATATAAAATTAATAGATTAGTTCAATCCATTCATCCTCATTAATGATCTTAATTCCCAGCTCCTGCGCTCTTTTAAGCTTAGAGCCAGGGGCAGCACCCAAAACCAGGTAGCTGGTTTTGTCAGAGACATCCCCGGCGATTTTAGCGCCCAAGCTCTCCGCCACTGTTTTTGCTTCGCCGCGCGTCATAGAGCTAAGCGTTCCAGTGAAAACGATTACCTTGCCCCAGATCGGGCTATCTGACTGATCTATGTTCTGAGAAGATTCTATATCAAGATGAGAAGCTAGCTCATCCAGATCATCAAGATTTGCGTCAAAATAAGCTGCCAAAGACTCCACCACCTTGCTTCCTATGCCATCTATATTCCTGATATCCTCCAAATTATCTGCCATCCTCCTCCAATTTTCATAAGAACCACAATTATAAGCAATTGATTTGGCCATATTTTTGCCCACAAAACGAATGCCAAGCGCATAAATAAATCTGTCGAGCGGAATGGTACGTGCCTTGTCTATGGCAGCAAACAGGTTGCTCGTGGATAGATCTCCCCAGCCTTCCCGGTTCTTAATTCGGGTGAGACCATCTTTATCCCGCCTTTCTAAGGTGAAAATATCAGCTGGTTTTTTGATCAAATCATCGGCATAAAAAGCCTCGATCTGTTTCTCACCTAGCCCCACAATATCGAAGGCATCGCGCGAAACAAAATGTTTCAATTTTTCAATAGTCTGCGCTTTGCACTTGAATTCACCGGTGCATCTTACTGCCACCTCGCCTGGCGGACGTACAGCTGCACTGCCGCAAACAGGACAGACGCGCGGGAGCTCAAAAGCTCTGGTGCCCGCAGGCCTTTGCTCGATATCCACCTCAACCACCTGCGGAATTACATCCCCGGCTCTCTGCACAATCACCGTATCTCCTTCTCTGGCATCCCGGCGCAAAATTTCGTCTTCATTATGCAGGGTTGCCCTAGAGATCAAAACCCCGCCAATATTGATCGGCCGCAGCTCTGCCACCGGGGTTAGTGTCCCTGTTCTGCCGACTTGGATGGTGATTTTCTCCAGAATGGTTTTAGCCTTTCTAGAGGGAAACTTGTGCGCAATCGCCCAACGAGGATACTTGCTGGCAAATCCCATTCTTCGCTGCAGCTGCAAAGAATTGATTTTATAGACCGTGCCATCGATATCATAATCTAATGCAGAGCGCTCTGCGTAGAGCTGTTCATACCAATCAAAAATCTCCTCTGCATCAGCAGTAACTATGATATTTTCATTAATTAAAAATCCAAAATCCTGCAGAGATTTAAGTATGTCGGACTGGCTATCGGCAAAATCTTGGCTGACTTCCCCCACAGAATATACAAAATAGCGCAGATTTCGTGCTGCAGTGACTTGCGGATCCAAATGACGCAGCGAGCCCGCAGCTGCATTGCGAGGGTTGACAAAGCGATTATTGGTTTGCTTGTTCAATGCCACAAAATCTCCATGTCCCATAAAAATTTCGCCTCTGACCTCGAGCATTTCCGGTGCGTCAGGATGAGATATCTCCTTGGGCAGGCTGCTTATGGCTGCTAGATTATCCGTAATATCCTCGCCTATAAATCCGTCACCACGCGTCAGACCAAGGACAAATTTTCCATTTTGATAACGCGCTGCAAAAGACAGGCCATCGATTTTGGGTTCACACATCAGCGCCAGCGGCCCACTCAGATTAAGAAAACGCTTCGCCCGAACAATAAAATCCTCAATATTCTGTTTATTGAATGCATTCTGCAGAGATAGCATCGGCATGGAATGCTGAATCTTCTTAAATTGTTCAGATGGCGGCGCACCAACTTTTTCTTCAATGGCTAGCTTGGGGAATAATTGCTCAAGCTGCTGCTTTTTTTTGCATAGCTCGTCATACTCTGCATCGGAAATCTCCGGTGCGTTGTATTTATGGTACAGTTCGTTGTGATGTTCTATTTCCTTAGTCAGGAGCTCAATTTCACCTTTTGCTTGTTCTAGGTTCTTCATCGGGAGTCAATCTTAGAGCTATTCACAGATCTCAAGATGCTATAATAAGGGATTCTGGCTAATTAATCTACCATATCCCGAGCCTTATAGTCCGCAATAAAGGCTGTCAGCCCTTTATCGGTCAAAGGATGATTGAAAAGCTGCCACAGGATCTTGGGGGGCAGAGTTACTATATCAGCTCCCATCTTTGCTGCTTCTGCAACATGTAGCGGACTGCGCACCGAAGCAACCAGCACCTGGGTGGAAATATTATCGTAATTTTTGTAAATGCTCACAATATCTCTTATAAGCTGCATACCTCCCTGCGATAGATCATCCAGCCTGCCAACAAAAGGCGAAACAAAAGTAGCCCCTGCTTTGGCAGCCAAAAGAGCCTGCACCGCAGAAAAACATAGGGTGATATTTATTCGGATGCCTTCTTTTATCAATGTGGAGCATGCTTTAATCCCGTCTGTGGTTAAGGGCAACTTAACCACAACATTCTCAGCAATTGCAGCAAGGCTCCTGCCTTCTTGCAGCATGGAATGGCAATCTTCTGACAGAACCTCTGCGCTCACTGGGCCAGAAACAAGCCTGGTTATTTCCTCCAGCAAGGCAACATAAGGCCTTCCGGACTTCGCAACCAAAGAAGGGTTAGTGGTTATGCCGTCAACCAGCCCTGTATCAACCAGCCTCTTTATTTCTTCTGTCTCGGCTGAATCAACAAAAAATTTCATCTACTTATACCACCTATAATATCTGTATATTTGTTCTATCTTAATTTTTCTTCCATTGACATCATCTGCAGCATAGACCTGGCGATTCTCTGCTCTTTTCCTGCTAGCTGCTTATCTCCATCTGTTGCACTCAGTATTTGCTCAGCATCCTTCAGCCTTGCTTCGGCTCTCTCCCGCGAGAGCTCGCTTGATCTGCAAAACTCCTCACTAATCAAAGTGCAGACATTATTCGTAATTTCTATAATTCCACCACTGGTGAAAAATCTCTGCTCCTCGCCCGAGCTGCTCAGCACCACCAGCGCACCTTCCTTAACCACAGAGGTAAAATCAGCGTGCAGAGACAAAATACCAAACTCACCGTCCTCGCCTTTCAGTGTCACGGATCTTGCTTCAATTTCCAGCATTTTAGAGCTCGGATTCACTATTCTTAGGGTAAAATTTTTACTCATAACTATGCAAAATAAGACTCATAATTCCAGTGTATGATTCTGCTATAGACAAGCTATGTGTTAATCTTTTCGGCTTTCTTGATTGCCTCGTCAATCTTGCCAACCATATAAAAAGCTACTTCCGGCAAATGGTCATATTCGCCTTCCACAATACCCTTGAAACCAGCAATTGTATCTTCTAGGCTGACCAATACTCCGGGTGAGCCGGTGAATACCTCGGCAACATGAAAAGGTTGTGAAAGAAAACGCTGTATCTTTCTTGCGCGTGCAACGGTTAGCTTATCCTCCTCAGAAAGTTCGTCGATCCCCAAAATAGCGATAACATCCTGCAGGGACTTATATGTCTGCAGAACAGATTTTACTTTGGATGCAACTTCATAATGCTCATCTCCGACAATGTCTGTCTGCAGCATCTGCGACATGGAATCCAAAGGATCGACCGCAGGATAGATACCTAGTTCCGCAATTTGCCTTGACAGAACTGTTGTGGCCCCCAGATGTGTAAAAGAAGCAGCAGGAGCCGGGTCAGTTAGGTCATCTGCCGGGACGTATATTGCCTGCACGGAGGTAATGGAACCTTTCTTGGTAGAGGTGATGCGCTCTTGCATCAGGCCCATATCAGTCGCCAGAGTGGGCTGATATCCAACTGCTGAGGGAATTCTGCCCAGCAGCGCCGAGACCTCAGACCCGGCCTGAGTGAAGCGGAAGACATTGTCCACAAAGAGCAGCACATCCTGTCCTTCCTGATCACGGAAATATTCCGCCATGGTCAGTGCACTCAGAGCAACGCGCGCCCTCGCGCCTGGGGGCTCGTTCATCTGGCCATAGACTAAAGCTACTTTTGACTCGGCTGGGTTTTCTAGATCTATAACTTTGGAGTCGATCATCTCATTATACAGGTCATTGCCTTCACGTGTTCTTTCGCCCACGCCGGCAAAAACTGAGAATCCAGAATGCGCCTTGGCAACGTTGTTAATCAGCTCCATGATCAGCACTGTCTTGCCCACTCCGGCTCCACCAAAAAGACCAACTTTCCCGCCTTTGGGATAAGGTGTTAGCAAATCTATAACTTTAATCCCGGTGGTCAAAATTTCATAATCTGTCGATTGATCTGTCAAACTTGGTGGATCATTATAAATTGAGGCATATTTTTTCGCCTTTACATCTCCTCTTCCGTCTATTGCCTGCCCTACAACATTAAAAATTCTGCCCAGGGTTTCCCTGCCAATTGGCACTTCTATGGGCTTACCAGTAGGGCTTATCTTCTGTCCTCTGCTTAAGCCATCGGTAGAGTCCATAGCAATAGTGCGCACCATATTGTCGCCCAAATGTTGCGCTACTTCTAGATACAATTTTTTGCCATTATGCTCACAAAACAGAGCATCGTTAATTGCAGGCAAAGTGCTGCCGTTGAACTTAACATCAACTACTGCAGAGATAATTTGCTCAACTTTTCCTTCGGCACTCATTATTTTTTCAATATATAAAATTTTTCATAGGAAGATTAGCATAACGCAGTGGGAACCGCAAGATCATCTATCCAAAATAAGCTTGAGATAAATTTGGAATAAATTTGACTTATCACAACAAAATTGTTAATTTAATAGTTATATTAATAGGTCTAAGAGGTATTATGGGTCTTTCCCTTGTGCAAAAGCCAGCACCGGATTTCAAAGCAAATACAGTGCTTAGTGACAACAGAATAAAGCAAATAAACCTTAGTGAATTTCAAGGAAGGTTTGTAGTGTTGTTTTTCTACCCGCTAGATTTCACTTTTGTTTGCCCCACAGAGCTGATAGCTATCAATAATAGGCTAAATGATTTTGAAAAAATAGACACAACCGTTATGGGAGTTAGCGTTGATTCTCAGCACTCCCACTTAGCTTGGAAAAACACTCCTGTAAATAAAGGTGGAATCGGTAACATAAAATTCCCTCTCGTCTCTGACCTAGATAAGTCAATATCTAGCTCATATGGAATACTAACTGATCAGGGCATCTCTTTGCGAGGAACTTTTGTGATCAATGCCAAGGGCATAGTGCGCTACCAGAGCATAAATGACCTAGAAATTGGCCGCAATATAGATGAATTGCTCAGAACAATCAGAGCAATAAAGCATAGCGAGGAGCACGGCAACGTTTGTCCAGCGGGCTGGAGCGGAGCAAACGACTCTATGAAAGCTACGCCAGAGGGTGTTGTGGATTATCTGGTTTCGCATGCAGATAGCATATAAGGATTGCCAAATAAAGTTAGAGAGTTAAAAATTTAGCATAGTTCAAGATACACTCGCAGCTTTTCTATATGACTTATAAAAAACATAAGAATATATTGTCTTTGTG
>BLZN01000107.1 GCA_014132315.1 Rickettsiales bacterium
GACCAAAAAACTCATTAAATATTCTATATATATATTACTGATATTATTAGTAGCTTATAGTGGCGCCTGGACATACCTTGCTTATAGGATAAAGAGCGTAATCACTGGCCCCGCTCAACTTGCAACAAAGCAATATATAAAAGCAGCCCACGCGCAGCTTGACATAGACAAAGAGCCAGATAAGGAGCCAGAAATCAGCTATAAAAGCATAAAGGTAGGGGGATATCCACTCGACATAGAATATATTATTACTGACTATGTAATTGAAAGTGACCAGAGCACCCTAATAATTCCTAAGATCAAAATAAAATTTGATCTATATAATAACAAAATATCCGCTGATGTAGATAAGTTTGTTTATCAGCCAGAAAAAAGCCCCGAGACAGCCTATGAGTTCGATGCTAATGCTGAGCTTGACTTAAAATTCAACAAGCATTTTTTGTTGGTTGCATATCAAGCCCAAGATGCAGGCCAATTAATGGAGGAGCTTAGATACATAAAATATTCGGACAACGTAACTGCAAGCCTCAATCTGCCACTAAAATTCAATAATAAAATAAAAATTAACACAGCAACCAAAGAGCATGCCAAAGAAGGCGATATCAACATATCATCTAGTATGAATATCGGTAATCCGCAAAATTTCCAGTCAGAACTTACTGTAGATATGAAGATTATAGAGCCAAATAATAATGATACCAACATAGAGGTGCGCAAAATAGAGGTGGAAGTTAACGATGTAACAGTAGCCTTAAGTGGTAATATCAAATATCAAAAAGGCCAGTGGCCATATGGCTTAATCACTATGCAAATAGAAAATTACAAAGCGCTATTTAATGCTATGCAACAAATGATGGATGATGCAATGGATGAAAAGATACAGGAATCTCTGTTAGTAAATGCACCTAAGAACTACAAAGAGTCACTGTCCTATACCCTAAATATGTTATCAAAAGGCGCAATAAACTTGATACAAAATCTGATGTTAAAAATAGCTCATAAGGTTAGTGAGCAAAGCTTAAGCGTCAATATCGCTAGAACAAAATCCGGAGACATCACCATTGGCAACAAATCCCTAGACTCAATAATAGAGGAAATAATAATCTCTTCATTAGTACCCGATGGACTAGCTGATGAACTAGAATTTGACGATGAACATAGCTCAGCAAACCCAGATCTTGATTCGCCGGAGAATATATTTGACAAATTCGAATTCGACTTTGCGCCTGAATATGACAATCAACCTGATGATGAGCGTGACCATCAATATTATGAAGACAATCGGTCGGGCCCAAATCAAAATTAAGGAACTTAATGGAAGAAAGCTGGCTTGATTCAGGGTATAAACATATTTGGCTGCCCTACACCCAAATGCTAAACCGGCCCAAACCACTGCTGCCTGTGAAGGGAGCAAAAGACTGCAAGATATTTCTCGCAGATGGCAGGGAAATTATTGACGGAACTTCTAGCTGGTGGTCTGCATGCCATGGATACGGAAATCCGCACATCATCAGCGCCATCACAAAACAAGCCTGCTCCCTGGCGCACCTCATGTTCGCAAACTTCGCCAATGAGCCGGCCTATAAGCTGGCAAAGCGTCTAGCAGAAGCAACAAAGCTGGATAGGGCATTTCTCTCAGACTCAGGCTCAACTGCAGTGGAAGTGGCAATGAAAATCACCATACAATATTTTTATAATAAAGGACAGCCTAGCAGAAACAGATTTTTGAGCTTTAAAAGTGCCTACCACGGAGACACCATGGGATGCATGTCCATTGCTGCGCACCACGGCAGCATGCACAAAAAATTTAGCAAATATCTGCCAAAACATTATATGGCAAATATCCCGGAGTCCACAGAATCTCCTGAAGAATTTGCGGAGCTAGAATCCATTCTCCAGAAAGAAGACATAGCGGCGGTAATTATCGAGCCACTGGCGCAATGCGCAGGAGGAATGAAATTCCATAGCGCCAGCGTTCTGAAAAAAATCTATGAAATCACCAAAAAACATCAGGTTATTTTTATTGCAGATGAGGTGGCAACTGGATTTGGCAAAACTGGACAGATGTTTGCCTCGCAAGCAGCAAATATCAAGCCAGACATTATGGTGCTTGGCAAGGCGCTCACCGGCGGGGCATGCACCCTGGGGGCTACCATGGTCTCAGAAGAAATATTCCAGGCTTTCTTAGGCACGGACCTAGACAAAGCACTGATGCACGGACCAACATTCATGGGCAATGCGCTTGCATGCGCCGTGGCTAATGCATCGCTAGATCTCTTTGAAAGCGAGCCCCGTCTGGAGCAGGTGAAGAAAATCGGCGCCCAAATGCAGGCAGAGCTGGAGGAGTGTAAGAAATTTTCCAGAGTAAAGGACGTGCGAGTCATGGGCGCAATCGGGGTTGTGGAGCTAGATATCAACTTCGAAGAAATATTATTTTTGAGAGGCAAAGCAATTGACATGGGGGTGTGGTTGAGGCCATTTAGCGATGTGATTTACATCATTCCGCCTTTCATAATCTCCGAAGCAGAGCTGTCGCGCCTAACATCAGCAGCAGAAAAATTGATAGATATGCTCTAGATGCATCCATCAATGACGCTTGACTATACGGTAATAATTATGATATTAGTTATGGGCTTTGAAATATAAATGTAC
>BLZN01000108.1 GCA_014132315.1 Rickettsiales bacterium
AAAAGAGTGATTGACAATGTCGCAATCAGCATAGATAGCAAAATCAGCAAAAAAGAAAAAATTCAACGAGCAATGGATATGCTTAAAAGCCTGGATATGGAAAAATATGCCAAGTGCTATCCGCACACTCTCTCTGTGGGGCAACAGCAAAAAGTGGCAATAGCAAGGGCGCTGGCGCAGCAGGCTAAAATTATGCTGCTAGACGAGCCCTTTGCAAGTCTCGACGGCCTAAGCAAACAAAAAATAATTTCGCAAGTTCTGCCAATATTAAAATCACAGAAAATCACCATAGTGCTGGTCACGCATGATCCAGCAGAGGCTCTGACCATAGCGAATAGAATATATGTCCTGCAAAACAAAACCATAGCCCAATCTGGGAAAGCCATGGAATTATATTACCGGCCTCAGACATTATTTGTGGCTAATTTTTTTGGCCAGCTAAACTGCATAGAAGGAACAGTGAAAAAATCCAAGGTTGAAACAATATTTGGTAATATGGAGGTAGATATGGAGGCAGGCGCACTGACAGAAGGCGCAAAAGTTCAGCTCTATATCCGTCCAGAAGCCTTCTCCATTGCCCAAGACAGCAAGATAATTGCATCTGTACATGAAATAATATTTCTGGGCATGACAAGCCTGGTATATTTCAAAGCCACAAATGGTGAAATCTATAGCATCAGAGCAAATTCTGATCAGCTGCCTAAAGTTGGTGAAAAAATTAATCTCAAATTAGATAGAAGCAAAACATTCATATTTGCAGAAGATGCAGAGTATTAGAGATCAACACAATCAGCAGCTTAAACTTAGGCCAAGGCTCAAGCTAACCGCAGAGACACGGGGCATGCGGCTGGACCGATATCTAAAAGAAAATATAGAAGGCATTTCAAGGAATTATGCTCAGTATCTGATCAGTAATGGACACGTAACGGCAATAAATCCGCATATCGATAGATCAACTATAGTGAAACCGGGAGATATATATTACGTCGATATTCCTGAGCCTAAGCCGACCGAGGTGCTCCCCCTGCAAGAAAAACTCGATATTTTATTCGAAGATGAACACCTGATAGTCCTCAACAAAAGAGCCGGCATGACCGTCCATCCCGGTGCAGGCACGCACCACGATACCTTGGTAAATGCACTAGTGGCGCACTGCGGCAGCAATCTGTCTGGCATAGGCGGTAAGCTACGCCCGGGCATAGTGCACAGACTAGACAAAGACACCAGTGGCCTGATGATAGTTGCAAAAGACGACCATTCGCACCGCAGCTTGAGCAATGCCATAGCAGAAAAAAAAACAGAGAGGAGATACCTGGCAATAGTGTGGGGAGTCCCTCGCCCGAGCAGTGGCATTATTGACATGCCAATCGGCAGACACCCTAAGGAACGCAAGATCATGTGCATCAACAGACAAAAAGGTAGAAGGGCAATCACACATTACAAACTTATCAAAACATTCAAAAATGGCAACACGAGCCTAGTGGAATGCGAATTAAAAACCGGACGTACCCATCAAATAAGAGTGCATCTAAACCATATTGGCAATAGCATTGTAGGAGACCAAACCTATGGCAAACGCACCAGAAAAAGCAACATCAATTTTGCCCGTCAGGCGCTGCATGCACACTATCTTTCGTTGGAACATCCTGTGCACAAAAAACCGCTAGAATTCAATGCAGAAATGCCCGGCGATATGCAAAGTTTAATTTCAAGCTTGGAACAATAATAATTGTGCTTACTGGGCTTAAGCCTTATTATTTAAAAGTTTAGAGGGAGAGAAAATTTCAGCGATGAAAAATATAGCTGTAGTAGGAATGCAATGGGGAGACGAAGGGAAAGGGAAAATAGTAGATTTTCTCTCCAGCAGGGCTGATGTTGTGGTGAGGTTTCAAGGAGGCCACAATGCAGGCCACACCATAATGCACAACAAAAAGATATATAAGCTAAGCGCGCTTCCGTCTGGAGCGCTACATAAAGGCGTGATATCCGTCATCGGCAATGGCGCAGTAATAGAGCTAAAAACATTGAAAAAAGAAATAGAAGTGCTGCGCCAGGCCGGGATAGAAATTAATCCTGAGAATCTGCTAATTGCAGAAAATACACCAATAGTGCTCAAGTTACATCAAGATATAGACAGGATCATCGAAGCAAAAAGAGGTTGCGCTAAAATTGGCACAACAGGCAGAGGCATAGGCCCCTGCTATGAAGACAAAATAGGTAGGCGGGCTGTCAGACTGTGTGACCTCTGTGAAGAAGGAACGCTGTTGCAACGCTTACAAAACATAATAGATTACTATGGTGCATTAAATATTATATCAGAGCTAGGCCCAATCAACATCGAGACAATAAAATCAGAAATAATGGAAGACGCAGAGCATATATTGCCGTTTAGCAAACCAGTGTGGCGCTATCTATACAACTGGCACCAGCAAAAAAAATCTATAATATTTGAGGGAGCGCAAGGCTTCTGGCTGGACATAGACCACGGCACATATCCTTTCGTCACTTCCAGCGCCACAGTTGCCGGACAATGCCACCACGGTGCAGGGCTGGGGCTGGGCGCCATTGACCATGTTCTTGGTGTCGCTAAGGCATATACCACCAGAGTGGGGATGGGGCCCATGACATCTGAGCAAAACAACCAACTGGGAGACCATCTAACCCTCAAGGGAAAAGAATTTGGCACAGTTACCAGTCGTAAAAGAAGATGCGGCTGGTTTGATGCAGTAATCACCAGGCAGGCAGCACAAATTACAGGGATAAATTCAATTGCACTCACCAAATTAGATGTATTAGACGGCCTGGAAACCATAAAAATTTGTGTCAAATATAAATATAATGGCAGATCTTATAGCTATTTACCAGCAGCAGCAAATATACAATCTCGCATGGAGCCGGTATATGAAGAAGTGCCAGGTTGGCAGGGCAGCGTATATAAAATAAATGATATCAAAAAACTGCCTAAAAATGCACTCAATTATGTCAAGAAAATCGAAGAGCTGGTGGAAAAACCGATAGCCCTGATATCAACTGGCCCCGAACGCCAAGACATAATGACAATTGACAGCAAATTCGCAAAAATATATTGACATTCTAAAGATGTTATGAAACGATAACAGTAAGGTTAATAAAAAGGTGACAACATGCCACTAGGCAGCCAGCGTGAAGCAGGTTCAGCATTTGTAGGGTTTATCCCTATAATATTAATATTCCTGATATTTTATTTTTTAGTAATTAGGCCGCAGCAAAAAAAAGTGCAAGAGCACAAACAAATGATATCCTCAATAAAACAAGGAGATCAGGTAATGACCTCTGGGGGCATTATTGGCACAGTGAACAAGCTGATACAAGATGATTCGGTCGTCATGGTTGAGATCGCCAACAATGTCATAATTAAAGTCTCAAAAGATACTATAATGAATATACTCAACAAACAACAAACATGATGCTTTACAGCATCGTGCTCACCCTATATAATCTTATACAAAAAAATACAAATACCTTATGACCAACCACAAAAATGCAGCAAAAATGGTGCGCAAGATAGCGCGAAGGACGAAAATTAATCGTGCTAGAAAAAGCAAGGTTTTAACATATATACGCAAAGTTGAAAATGCAATAAAGTCTAATGACAAACAAGTGGCCTTGGATACTTTCAAAATTGCCCAGCCAATCATGCATAAAGGGGTAACCAAAGGGGTTTTTCATCTCAATACTATCTCTCGTAAATTAAGTAGATTATCTGCGCGCATTAAAAAAATGCAGGCATAATGGGCTATGATGAGCATATTTCATTATATGCAAAATCTTATAATTTTATAAAATGGCATCGCAGCCCTCTCAGAAACAGATAAAAATGCTGTAGATTGTTCTAAATATGAAAAAATTTACTCCTTCAAAAGAAGGACTTGCCAGAGCAGCTAGTGCCCTAGTATTAATCACCATAGTCTTATATACTATATTGGTAAAAATAAAATTATTTAGCGCACTCGTTATGCTCTTTGCAGTCATAGCAAGCTTCGAATGGCAAGCACTGACACAGTGTAACAAAAGATTGCAGGTATTAGGAGCACTATTGATAATCTCAGCTGGCTTTTCGTTAATGTATATTGCTGATAGCAACAAACTGCTTGTCCTATGGCTTTTCATCATTGTTTGGTCAACTGACACAGGCGCGTATTTGGTGGGGAAAAAATTCGGGGGCCCCAAGCTAGCACCCAAAATCAGCCCAGGGAAAACATGGGTTGGGGCATTTGGGGGTCTGTTTGTCGCTGTCGCTGCTGCAAGCATATTTGGGCTTGTAGCAAAGCTCGAGCCGCAATTTACGCTCTATAGCCTCACTATATCAATTCTAGCACAATTAGGCGATATATTAGAATCATATATCAAAAGACGCTTCATGGCAAAAGACAGCGGAAAGCTCATTCCGGGGCATGGAGGAATTTTGGACAGGATGGATAGCTTGCTAATCGCCGCGCCGGCAGCTGCGCTTTTGATCAGCTTAGGTAGTCACTGACGATGGACTTCAGCTTAGGTTCATATATTTTGATCCTATGCCTGCTGGCCAGATGACGCATAAGCTGCATATATAGACTTTCTCGGACACCGCCAGCCAAGTTCTGCTCCATACTAGCAACGACACTCGCATCGCTATCTGTCGGATATTGAACCTGCCTAACGAGCGCAACCACAAAACCATCCTGATGTTTCACTGGACGGGTAAGCTGACCTTGTTTTGCTGAAAAAACCTCGCTCATCAACAAAGCAGGATAGTCAAGATTGGACATATCCAAGCTAACAGAGCGAGGCGGCTCGATCCCATATTCGCGAGCAACGACCTCCATTCCCCTGCCCTGCATCTCCTCCGCAAGATCATAGGCCATGCTCTCCAGTTTCTCAGCCTTCATAGCATCCTTATATTCCGAAATAACCAACTCCCTGGCCTCATCCAAAGTTAGCACGCGTGCACTATGTACCCCAGTTACGGTAAATGCAACGTAACCCCCATCAAGCCGTACAAAGCTGGAACAGACATTCAAATCTGCCTTAAATATCTGCGCCAGGACTTCTCGAGAAAAAGGCACAACCCTCTCGCCGTCTGCAGAATATCCATAAGCATCCATGGCAGTAGTATTACTCAGGGCCATGTTATGGCTCTCAGCCAGCTCCTGCAAACTCATTCCCTGCATCAATTTCTCATCCAAATTTTCCACAAAATCATTCAGCTCATTCAGCTTCTCATCGACCGAATATGCCCTGGCCACCCACACAACGTACCAGCCTGAATCGGTTTTTATCACCTCGCTAAACTCATGCTCAGCCGTTGCAAATGCAGCCTCTGCAACATCTGCAGGCAAATCCTCAGCCAGGCTTTCTGCCGTCACCTGATCAAATTTAGCTTGCTTAAGCTCCGCATTATCAATATGCAGAGTGCCCCTGCGCAATAACTCAAGCGCAGCTCTTGCCTCTTGCTCCGTCTGGAAAGCAGCACTTACTATATCGCGCAATGCACCTGCACCAACAATTTCTCTATCAATTATTAAATAATTAATTTCTCTGCGCTCAGGAGCTATATATCGCTGCTGATTTTCCTTATAAAAAGAAAGCAACGCAGTCTCGTTGGGCTCTGGCTGCTCAAGATCAAGAACCAGTTCATTAGGAATAGTGATCAAATCTATCATGCGGCGCTGACTTTTATAACGATACATCTCCTGAGCAAGAAATTTCATATCCGGAACAAAATCGAATAATGTCCTCATTAACGTGCTACCCAGCATATCGTTTTTTACCTCTTGATAGAATCTCTGCTTGGACATATTGGCCTTGCGTAATATTTGTTCAAATATCCCCACATCAAACCTGCCCTGGCTGTTTTTAAAATAATCATAACTCTTCGCCTGCGACGCCACAATCTCGTCATCAATGTCTAGTCCTGCCTTCTCTAGCAAAATACCAATCAGCTTCTTCTGAATTAATCTATTCAGAGCATTCTCGCGAATTTTAAAGGCCGCAATCTGCTCTGCCGCAAGATGCACCCCCAAAGCCTGACTAGCATGGCGCAGCTCGTTCTCATAAGCAGTATTATATTCTTCGTAGGTAATTTTCTTGCTGCCGACTTTCGCCACATAAGTCGAAGGGGTTTTGTTAGCCAGGCCAAAACCAGTAAACACAAAAGCAAACACCAGCAAAAAAACAAGAGTGATGCTTATCTTCTTCTTTGTAGACGCATGCGCCATGCTGCCCTCTCAAGTAAATTAAAAAATAAATATTTCTATATAGAAAAATATCTAAAGATATAGTACACAAAAACTTTTATCAATGAACCAAAATGCAGCTTGACTTCTTTAAAAAAAGATAAAAGCCACTAAGTAGACCAAAATCTGTGAGTAATGTCTTTAAAAAAACACATCAATCAATCTAAACATAAATATATAAACTATCATCATTCAATTTAATTCACAGACTATTTCAAAATCGAAAATTTATTAAAAGCAACAGACAAAAAGTGCATTTGTTTACCGCCGCAGCGCTACACAAAAGCAAGCAATCTTTGGATTAATAAAATATTTCTTACCTAGAAAATATAAACTATTTGCTTCTGAGGTCACTATCGCGCAAACGTATGTAACTCACCACCTTTTTAACTCCCGCCACTCGACCCGCAATATCAGTAATCTGGCTCAACTCCTCTTGATTCGGAGCAATGCCAATCAAATAAACAACATTATTAACCGTGGTGAGTTTGTAGTTACTATATCTAATCCCCTTGGCTAAAAGCAGCTTGCCCTTGACCTGGCCGGTAATAGAAATATCTTTTACAGCATTCTTAATGCTGTCCTTATCTGTAATTTGTATTTCATTTATTACCTCCTTAACCCCCTCATGCCTCCAAACAATCTTGCTAGCTTCGTTCCTAATTTTAGGATTCTGCACGATACCAGTCAGCAATACCCTTGCCTCATGGACTATAACACCCGTGTTTTTAAAATCTTTATGACCTAGGACCAAATCCTTTTTGATGGCAGTCCATAAAGTAATGTCATCAACAATTCTGCCAGTACTACGTTCTTGACCAGAAGCAACAACTGCAGTTGCCGCGCCCCCGGCCAATAGAAGCCCACCGCATCCTGCAACAGGCATAAGGAATAGAAATAAGAATATTAGTCTAATCATTGTTCATAGCAACTAGTGAAAACCTTTAAATTCTTCAATATTTCTTGAATATAATCCGGCATAAATCTTTCCTAGCGCAATGAGCTGAGAATGAGTTCCGCACTCAATCACCGAACCTTTATCAATAACGTATATCCAATTAGCATTTACTATATTATTAAGTTTATCGGCAATCAATAAATTTGTTCTGCTCTTCATAAAATAATTAAGGGCAGTACTAGCTTTGTGCCCTGCACTATCCAATATAGAGTTGCTCAAAAGCAGCACCGGAGCGTTTTTTAAGATTGCCCTAGCAATAGCAATGCTAAAACACTGAGCAGCGTTAAGCTGTATGCCGTGCTTGCCCAATACTGTATTATATCCCATAGGCAAACTTAATACAAAATCATGAATACCTACTGATTTAGCGACATCTATGACCTCCTCTCTGCTTGCACCGATCCTAGCATAAGCTATATTGGCATATATAGTGTCATCAAACAAAAATATATCGCGACTTACCACTCCGATTGTGGAGCGTAAAGATTTAATATTTACGTCTTTAACATTCTGCCCGTCTATAGTTATAGAGCCAGAATAATCACTAGAAAATCCGAGCAATAAGTCAATAATTGCCTTCTTGCCTCTCTCTTCCCACATAACCAAAGCAACTGTCTTGCCAACAGGAACGGTAAAGCTGATATCATTAAGCATTGCCTTGCCATCTGCGCTATAGGATACATTATCAAAGCTGATCTCTCCTCCCTTTTTTAATACCAAAGGCAACGCACCACTCTCTTCTGGCAATACATGAGACAAATCTAGCTCTTTAAGTATATCGACGACACTTCTTGCATCCTTGATAATATTGAATTTTAACTTGGATAACTCTTTAATTGGAATAAGGCAAAAGATAATTGCAGTAAAGGAGGCCAGGAATTGTCCCAAGGTCATGGCGCCATCTATAACCCGCCCTCCGCCAAAAAAAGCAATAAAGGCAGCAAAGATACTTGCCAAAACCGCAACCACCGCACGGCTGATAAAATTATTTTTATTAATTTTCTTATATAAATTTAGTATCTCACCAACAATTCTGCTCCCTGGATTTTTACGGCTTTTTTGGTTGCTACTCAGAACAGATAAATAAATATTATCAAACTTATTGGAATAGCTATCTAGCATATCACAGATATTTGCAGTTATAGCGCCAATACGAGAACTGATTATTAGAGGCAGCACCATCAGAGGCAAAAATAATAGCGCGCAAATACCAAGAAAACTATCATAATAAAAGATCACGCCAATCAAAGAAAAAAATATTGCAGCTCCCCTGGTTGTTGTCAGGGTGAGGGTAATTAAATTATAAAAAAATCTCCTGACCTCATGAATAGGTTTTGATAAATTTGCAGAATTACTCGGCAAATGATCCGGATCATAGCGCAGCATATTACTATAAAGCCTAGATTGAATGTCAAACAAGATTTTAGTGCAAGCTATTTTCTCCAGATAACGCTGAGTATAAACAACGACGCTCAAAAAGATCAAATTTGGCAAAAAAGCTATTAAAAATAATGTCAAAGCATAAGTGCTTTTACTTAACAAAACATCGTCCAAGAAATACCTTACTAACTCAATATTCAAAATAAGAGATGCAATAGAAAATATTGATAAAAGAGTGTATAAAAATAGCATGGGGGCTGAATCCAAAAGCCCCACAAGGATTATGTATATTAAATAAGCAAAGTTACGAATCATTACTTAAATTACCAAACCAAACGATACGCCTATCTTTTATTTTAAACTATTTTACCCGTCTTTTAAACCGTTTTTCTTGTGCAAAAAATCTTTGTCCAGACGCTGCAAAAAATCCTCAGGGAGAAGCTGCTCCACCGCATCCTTGAGCAGACCAAAAACCGGGTGCAAGCGCGATTCTGCAAGCCATTCAGGGATCAGGCCTTCTTCCGGCTGATCAGTATTGTCATCTGGGGGATAAAGCACAGGATAAACAATAACTATGGATAGATATATCAGCAAAGACAAGCTTAAACCTTTAATAAAACCTAAGAGCAGACCAAAAATCCTGTCAGCTAAACCTAACCGTATATCACCGCAAAATTTCAATATATATCTTTTGATGATCGCAAACACTGCCGTAGAAACCAAATATACCAAAAATCCCGCTACTACTCTCGCAATTAACTTGGATGGAATAACATCGGCAAATAATTCCGCAACCGAGCCGCTAAGTTTATAAGTCAGATAAATTGTTCCCAAAAAACTCAGTAGATTGAGCGTCTCCTTGATAAAACCGCGCATGAAAGACACAACTAGGGTTGTCCCAATGATAACGCAAGCCACCGCATCAAACGACATTAGTTCCTCCAATGAATCATCAAGCTTATAGTTGAAACTTATTATATGCCTTCAATATTCTATACACCCCTATGGATTATTGCAAAGAAATATCACAGATAGGCAAGATATAAACTAGAAGCTACATAGCGCTGCAATCAACGCGCACCAAACATCCTTCTTCTTTCACATTCTGCTTCTAAGCAGCCATTTCGATGAGACTTGTTCCTTGATTGCCCTTGCAAGACACCGTAGATTACAAGGATAGCGCAAATAAGTATAAGCAAATAAGTGAGATATCTATAAATTTTTAGAAAGAAAATTCTATCTCAACACCGTCCAAAAGTGCAAAATATATAAACTGACAATAGCAACAGCTGAAATATCATCAAGCGCATTTAAGTACAGCGCCTAAACCATGGGCATCATAAACAATCGAGATATAAGTCGTAATTTTAGAAATATTATGCTGAATTTACTGAATCATATGACATGCCCAATTCAAATCCACAAGGGCTCACGGACCCTGCAGGCATTCCCATGTAATGCCACTCCCCATCTACCATAGAGTCCCTCACATATACTGAGTCATTGCTATCTCCCTCTTCACTAAGCCCATATTCCCTAGTCAAATCACCTATAATACCTTCCTCATTTTCTATGATAGATGATCTAACCCCAAAGCCTTCTCCATGAAAATCTTGCAATACAAAAACCACCTCGCTTTCAACTTCGCCTACTTCACGACAGACATATAATACAATTCCCTCTCCTTTATCGCTACTATCTGCAGATATCATTGCAAACTCAAATTCCCCATTATTATTAAATGTTAATTGTGCAATATATAAACCTAATTCACTTTGGAAACAAAAATTGGCCTCGCCCCTAGGATCTTTCATATTCTTACCTACTATATTAACTATATTAATGTTACTAATATAAATAAGATAGTATGTCAATCTATAAATTTCTTATATTAAAAATTTATGGATTTGCAGCCACGCGTTCAGAGGCGGGTTGCAAATTTATGATGGCAATACCCACGCAGGTCAAGATGCTGCCCGCTATAATATGCACAGTTAAAGTTTCTCCCAGCAGAACGCAACCAGCAAAAACGCCAAAAATAGGGATCAGCAGCAAAAACGCCATTAATCTGCTGACGTTGTACTGCGCTATCAAATAATGCCAGATGATATGGGTAAATAAAGTCCCTCCTAGCGCACTAAAACATATGGATAAAATAGGCTTTGCTGTTGCATTAACTAAGAAATTAACCTGACCAGACTCAAAAATTAAAGAGAAAATAGCAGCAAAAATAGTGCCGTAAGCCGCGGTCCAAGTTACGATAATATTTGAATCTAGGTAAATTTTTTTTACTTGTATTGTATAAACCGGAAAGAAAAAAGCCCCAACCACCAAAACAAAAAATCCAAGCAGGCTCTCAATTCCCACAGGGGTGCCGCTTAACACCAACGCTCCGCCAAAGGCCACAATAATGCCGATTACAACCCTTGTGTTAACTCTTTCTTTGAGCCATAAAATTCCCAATAAAACTCCAAAAGGCACATTGCTCTGCTCTATAACTGCGATCACTGAAACATTAGCACCCATTCTTATGCCGAGAAACCATAATCCAAAATGGAGGATGGACAGGGTAAAAGAGGCGATCAACAAGGGCACCAGATAGGACCTGGGGTGCTTTGGATAAAACGGCAACATAGCTACTGATACGATTCCCATACGCAAAACAACAGACAAAAAGGGCGGAAAGTAACTCACGGCTGACTTAGCAGCTACATAGTTCATAGCCCACATGAAGCTTGCTGCTGTTGCAAGCATGAAATGGCTTTTTTTTATATAAGACATAAAATAAGCGAGATATATACAATAATCCTAGTATAGCAAATTTATGGGTAATTGTAAATTAATAGTAAATTAATAGTTCATATATACAAACAAATACGCAACTAAAATAAGATTATGCAACGTGCCTAATTCAAGCTCAGCTCCGTAAGCTTTTTCTCGGTTAATAAATATCTGCGCAGGCTCACCAAACATAGAAGTGAAATGAGCATAAAAGCTGTTAGATAAGACCACAATACATATTGAAAAAACATCAGAAAACCACAGGGACCAATAAATAATAAATCTGTTGCGTTATATAGCTAATTTTTATGCTCAGATCCTAAAAAGAAAATATAACGCAAAAAAGACAAATTTACAAGAATATGGCCCAGATTTTTAGCCTGGACAGGTGAATAAGCATGGATGCATACGCAGTCAATAGTGCAAAACCAAGACTACATACTAAGCATGGCTTTCTTAATATAAGAACTTTAAATAAGAAATATCTACATTAATTTTAGATTAATATTTTTATTTTAGTATAACATAAAATCAAGAATCAAATAGTATGCTTTACGACGATCAAGATGATGAAGAGAGTCTACTAGAAAACGTCCAAAGCTTGCCAGATCCTGAAGAGAACTACGACCTAAGGGGAAAAGAAGCAGCTCTGCGGCACAGAGTTATAAAAAAGCACATAGACGACCATGGAGTGCCAGAAGAGCCAAAAGATCTGCAGCTGGACTATTTAACAAGGGACATAAATGCAAAGATACTTGACATAAATGGGGAAATCAACAACATCACAAAAGCAAGGGAAGAGCTGCCAAAAAAAGTAGACGCATTCAATAGTCTTAATCAAGAGCTGGTAGTCATAATGTCTGCTGTACCACCTGAGCTCTTCAAGAAAAATAGAAAGACGCTAGCAGAGTTTGATGAAGACTTGAGGAAATTAGAGAGGAAGAGAGGGCAAAAGCAGGAGCAAGAGAAGCGAGCAGAAATAGAATTTCCAATATTTAAGGCAAAATGCTCAAAAATCTCAGAAAATAAAAAGAAGCGCCCCGATGTGAAATTAGAATTTACTTCTAGTAGCGTGCTCAAAAGCCATTCCGAGACACTTAAAGAATTTAGAAAAAACAAGAAAGTAAGCATTAAGTCAGCAGACATAATGCTCGAAATCATTCAAGAGTGCCGTCACAACACAAATGCTGCAATAAGGGAAGCAAAAAAAATGCTAGAGTCATTAGAATCTGCCATGGAACCTGAAGAACATAAGCAGCTCAAGTTAAAGAAAGAAACAGCAGATTCTAAGAAGAGATTGCAAGAATTCGAAAATAAACTCAAAGAAATAGAGGAAGTGACCAAAGAAATAGCGGAATACGACAAAATGCTAAAGATAACAGTTACACAGCAAGAGCTGGAAAAAAGAACGGATATGTTGCGGAAGAAAAAGAAGAAAATAAAAAAATATAATAAGTCTCGGTTGTTTAAGCTTAGTCCAGCAAAAGTTGAGCTTAGAAGATTAGTTGAGGCGGCTTTTACTCCCAAGCTTTCTGCAGACAAAAATCACACCGAAGTGGACCCAAAAAAATTGAACAATGAAGAGCTCAAGGAAATACAGGAAGCCAAGCACAACAGAGGGTGGCGGGTCTACAACAGAATGAAGACGCCACCCTTCAATGATACAGCAAGAGCTACATATCGTTTAGAAAACTTTGGCAATGAGTTCTTGGCTATTATCACCTCGATTTTTACTGGCATGGTGGCCCTTCCGCTGAAAGGAGTAGGCCACTTGCTTATATCCAGCTTCACAGGTGCTGCGCAAGCTCGAGTAAGACAGATTAGTAGGACCGAGGCATGGACGAGAGATTTCCTTAAAGGTCTTGCGTATATCACAGCAGGTATAGAGCTGGCTCTGCAGGCTGCAATAAGGCTTGGGACATATCTGATAAGGGCCCCAATTGAGATTATAAGCTACACTTTCGATCTCATCGATTCAAAAGCAAGAGATACCTCTAAGACATCCACAGAGCCTTCATTTGAGCAATGTAGATCTAAATGGGAGCGTATATTAAGCGACAATCTTGATAAGCATCCAGACACCATAGTCTACACTGACCAGGACTCAAAAAATGCCGTCACTGTGAAAGATCGAAAGGAGAGGCTAGCAGAATATACCACGAAACTGCGGTCTTTTCCTGCAATAAAAAAAGATGATGGGGTGGTAATACGCTTTGTAAAAAGAGCTTTCAGGCTGTTTGTCATGACACCTATCTCAATTCCTTTTGCCCTAGCAGCACCTGTTCTTGGGGTTATCTTTGGTCTAGTTGTAGGTGCGCTCAATGCATTATTCAGGAGCGACCGGTACAACAGACCACCGTGGAAGGCCTTCCGCGAGGGCTTTAAAGATACATGTGGTTTTTGCATGGCATTTGCAGTGCACACATGGACGCAGCTGGCAAAGGATGCACCTGCGCTAGCGCTAGGCTGGACGCATGAAACAGCAGATAAGCTGGCAGAAAAGCTGCTGCCAGATATAGACAAATTAATGGAAGCGGATAAGCAAGAAAGCGAGGCGCAAGAAGAAAAAGCAAGGGAGGTGCAGGCAGAGAAAAAAAGGAAGCAAGTCGCAGGAATCGATAATATGCAAGATGAGGAAGATGGTAAGCCCATAAAGACCGTCCAGGAAAAGTTTGAGATAAAGGAAGCGCAAAACATAGCCATAGCAATACGCGCGCTCACTATGAGAACAAATACGCATTTACTGACAAATGCAGACAGGCAAGGAGCAGCAGAGGAGTTGAAGAAATATCGAGATCTTGTTTTTGTATGGCATGACCCAGCAAGAGGGGGATATTGTGTAGCCAGCAGGACTTTATTAGTGAGAACCGTTGGAGAAAAAAATTATAAAGAGTTATTGCAAAATAAAGAATTACACCATGAGACACTAAGAATAGTAAACACTGAGGGGATAATTCTAGAACGGGAATGTCCTAACATTAAATTTGATCACGAAACTTTCAGCAAAATAGGTGCGGTAGCTGTGAACAGCTTAATACAAGAGCCAGAAGAGTTCAGACTGGCAAAAAATTATATCGCATCTGATGAAGTAAGAGGCAAAACTCTCTACTTCACCACCCGAGACAAAGATCCGCAGGTAGCAAAAGATGCACGTAGAGTACTAGAGGGGCACGTATTATTATGCGATCCATTTAGAGGAGAATTTCTATTGACTACCGAAGAGCTTGAGGATCTGAAAAATCTAAAAGCTGATGAAAGAACTAAAAAACATAAGGCTCTGCGCAAAGCGCAACATAGCATAGAGCACTATACAACAACGGATGGAGCAATAATACTCGCATTAAATCAGAAGGATTGGGATGCTCTAAATGACCAAAAAGACAGGATATTGACAACGTTTACCTGGCGTACATTATATAGTAACAAATATCCTAGTGATAGCAGATATGCACAAATAACTGTACCTATAGCACCAATACTGACTGATGTCTTAAATAAAGTTAAGTTGCCAAATCCATTAAAAAAAGGAATGCAAGAGGCTAAACAAGGCCTTAAGGAGGCTAAAAAGGCCCTTGGAGGAAGAGCTAAAAAAAATCCAGAAAAATTAGATGAAGGTATTCAGCGCTCAGGCTCATTAGGAAGTGCAGGCAAAAAAGAGCCTGAGGCAGAGGGGCAAATGAGAGGTCATAGCAAGTCTGATCCGCTCAAAAGCGCAGGGAACGCAGAGAGCCGGGATGCGCTCCACAAGGAGGGGGAAGTTGCAGCAGAAGCTATCAACAAGACGAAAAGCAAGAAAGAAAAGAAGATAGCAAAAAAGAGCATTGAGAGCATTGAGGAGGGCATAAAGAAGGAGAATCAGCTTCTTGATAAAAAAACGAAGACAATACAAGGTTTGCAAAAGGAAATCACAACTCTGGAAAAGGCAAAGGAACGCCAAGAAAAGCAGCGAAACAAAGCGCCCAATGAAAAAAAGACGGGCAAAATTAGTAAAAAGATATCTGATATAGAAGGCCGAATAAAAGGTCTAGAAAGAAAAAAGATATACAAGGAAGAAACTAAAACAAAATTGCAAAAGAAGATAACAAAGCTGAATGAGGACAAGGAAGCAAAGCTCAATGCGCCACCCCCAGAAAAAGAAGAGCGAGAAGGAGGAGACAAGAAGCCTAAAAAAAAGTGGTCGTGTTTAGTGTCTAAGGTTAAGAAGCACTTGCCAGGAATCCATAAAAAAGTAAAGGATCCTCATGTCACTGAAGATAAAGGCAATGGGCCCTCCCGCTAATATCTCCAATAAAGACGTAAGGATAGATATGCGCACATTCTAAGCTATCTAACCTAAAAAACCACATTAAAAATAGTTGAATAAAAACAAAACTATCTGAAAAACTATCTCGGGCCGCAGTAAGGCGCAAAAAAGTGTACGGA
>BLZN01000109.1 GCA_014132315.1 Rickettsiales bacterium
GATTTAGAATTCTTAAAGACCTTCCTGCATTGCCGCTGCCGTCTATCCTCTCGGGCCACGGTAGTGTAACAGGTTTGTTCACTGCTATGGGTTATTCTTCTGTGGTCTGCCAGCGCTCGTGTATTTTTGCAAGCCTTCCCACACGGTCGTTGCTGACCATTCTGCCCGACTAATGTCAGACTGCAGATTTTTGGCCCGGTGCGGTCTCTTCTCATGTGATTCGACCGGGCTTTTTCGCGATGGGTGGCCTCTCCGGAAGGAAGGCAGCCTGAAGATGAAGTCCCCGCTGGGTTGGTCAAATGAGCAGGTGTACAGGAAATCCCTGTTTCTTTGGCTTGATTATGGCCAGCTAGCTTGAGTAGTCCATTGATTATAATCCAGTCATCAGGAGGGGTAGGCAAATTCCTTTGCATGGTCTCATCACAATTGGTTGATCCGTCTGGATCAGTTGCATTGACTGCCCCTGAACTTACTGAGTGTGAAGGGTTTTTTGAACTTTCAATGAAGTTCAACGGCCATTCAGCAGACTCTCTGCTGCGTGATGATGGTCGAAGACTACAAACGCCAAGGCAGGGAGAGATAAAACAATTTAAATCTAAAGTATGCTGAGGTTGATGAGGGCCCCTGTTACCATCGCCTGAGTCAGAATGCAGGGGGCTTCTGAACATGCCTGTATGTTCGTTCGTTGCGCCTGAGGCTTGCTCGCCGGATGATTCTGATAGCCGACTCGGTTGTTGGGTATGTCCAGAGCCAAACATTACTTCTACAGGTAGCCATGAATAAGGGG
>BLZN01000110.1 GCA_014132315.1 Rickettsiales bacterium
ATACATATCAAATACTCATCCGTCTGCTTGGCCATGTCTTAAATCAGCAGAAATCTCAATTTGAGATATCTTAATCTAAGCAACACCGGATATAGGGCTGCTGTAAACCAGCCACATGCCCTTATAGGCACACAAAATTATGAGCCTAGATACCGGCTACAAATAATAGATGTGCAAAATACTGAGCCTAAGACAAAGAATAAACAGCATTGCTGATTTATTCTCTACATGTTAGCATAATGCTTATTCTTATTAAACTTTTGATTATAAAATGTCTTTTGTCAAGGCTATTGGTAAATTAACTAGCAAGGTTGCCTGGTGCAGGCCGTCTGAATAGCGCCTACCTTCCATCATCCTGCCGGTGAA